>CAYRHZ010000010.1:0-14419 GCA_964424295.1 uncultured Candidatus Saccharibacteria bacterium
TATAATTGTCCAAATTAGTAATGGGCTTGCCTTTCTTATAGTCTGTGGATTTGTGGTCATGGCCATTACTTTACTCCTATTTTTAGCAAAAACCACTTTACAGGATTATAATTTGTTTTTTATTTTTTAGGGTTTTTTATACGAGTTCGGGTCGGGCTTTTGGCCCGACCCGTGTGAACTAGTGTACGAATCCGTCTGGAAGACGAAGAAGGTAAGGCCTTTTCCTGAGATCGTCCTCGAGCTGGCTCTGCACATCAGCCCAGAAAGAAAACCTCAATGACATCCTCGCGAAAAACTCCTTCGTCTCGGGAGCGTCCGCCTGCTTGGCGACATTCCTGTAGAAACTCGCACCGAGGGATCGGTACCAGTTGATGTTGTGCCTCCTACCCATTCTGGTCTTGAAGAAGCCTGTAAGAAAAAGCGTCTGGCCACCCACGACCTCGAGAAAGTCGAGGTCTTTGTGAAGTGCACCGCCCCCATCGCTCGAGCACACGTGTTGTTCGAAAACAACCTCCAAAGTTCTTGGGCACGGAAACCCATCACTGTCGGAATAGCACGACGTATGTGCGTAGTGCGACAGCAAGCCGGCGTTGTACAGGAGCTCGTCTTTCCTAACCTTGGTCGTCAGAACCTCATAGAGACTCCAGTAAAAGAACTCAAGTGCTTGCCTGCTGTTTACGGCAAGCAAATCAGCCAAAGGCGAACTCTGCATCTGCCGCGCCCTCCTATCTCAAATACTATAACTTTATTTCAAAACTGCAATCTTTGTGTTCTATTTTTTTTAAATGATTATTACAAAATGTAAGCCTCTCATCACCCTTCATCAAATCTGGTGCGAATATTTTTACGTTAAATGGAAATAAGTTGAACACAGTTTTGTCTTGCTGAAACTCTGCACCAACACCAAACCCGACAGTTGTATCTCCAAAATTTTGGTCGAAAACAAAGTTTCCAAGAGAATAAAATATTGCTTTATTTTTATAAATCTCAACTTCCTGAATAACATGCGGGTGGTGTCCAAAAATAACATCAGCCCCTTCATCTATTAACTTATGAGCAATCGCTTGCTGATTCAGGTTGGACAAAAGCTCATATTCTTTGCCCCAATGTATGTTTATTACCACCAAATCATTTTCTGAATCTAATTTTTTTATCAAAGGATAGAAACTAGATAGTGGAACTATCTGAACTGTTTCATCTATCCCAACAAAAGCAATTTTCTTGCCTGCCTGCGCAGGCAGGCCTTTTATTTCCTTTATTACAAAACTTTTTTCTAGTTCACTGTCGCCCATGTAATCTATACCTGCTTTTTCTAAATTTTCTTTTGTACTTTCAAAGCCTTTTTTTAAACAATCATAAGAGTGGTTGTTTGCAATGGTTACCATGTTTACTCCAATACTTTTTAGTCTATCTGTTGTATCGGGAGCAAATTGAAAATTGTAGGCCTTTTGCTGGCAGAGAGCTCTGTCCATAGTAATTATTGGGCCCTCTAGATTTACAATAAAAACATCATGACCCGATAGAAGGCTTAAGTCTTTTTTAATATACTCCAAAGGGTCTCTACCACGGTTTTCAATTATATTTCTAACCCCCCTATCAAACATCACATCGCCAAAGTTCAAAATTTTAGGATGAGATGGTTCAAAATATCTTGAAAAATATTCAGGCTCAGACGCAACACCAAAAACAAAAAGTAGAAGTATGGGTAAAAAATATATCTTTCTCATTTTACCAATTAAGCTTTGTGATTGTCAGCTGTAGTACTGTTGCAAAACAAACCCAAAGCAAGTAAGGGATGTTTACATACGTTACCCATGGAACATATTTATTTATCGAATATAGTGCCCACACGAGTGTCGCCAGAACAAGCATTATGTCTATCGCAGCTAGAAAATTACTACGCAAACTAAACTGTAGTGGAGTGAAAATAAAATTGAAAATTAAGTTTAACAAAAATGGGAGCGCTACCCAACCAGAAATCCTTTTTTGAAAGTAGAGATAAAATACATACCCAAATGAACCTGCGATAATTACGTAAAGCAATGTCCACACTGGCCCAAAAAGGTAAGACGGTGGTGCCCATGTAGGTTTTATCAAATTTTTATACCAGCTATATGCTTCTGTCATAACTCAATCATACCATTTGTGAATATATAAACGAACAACACTGCACGGGACGAATCCAGTGCAGTGTTTTGTGTTGAGTAGTCTAGGGACTTACTTTTTCCTGTCGTGCCTCTCGCACCTTTCCCGACTGAAGTCGCGAAGTAGTACCCCGAGTGGAATTTCGTCCCTGCAGGTCAGACACTTGCCGTAGATGCCCAGTTTACGATCGGCCTCGGCGTTCTCCAGCTTTCGAAGCTCTACCTCTTTCAGCTCCCTTTCCTCCCTCGCCCCTTCGTATCTGCAGGCTTTCAGGTGAGCCACCTCCATCTTGAGGTAGTCGATTCGCCCAGACAAGATCTTCTGAAGCTCACGGTCTCTGCTACTCTGTTTTGGCAATTGGCCCTCCCCCCGAGAGCAATGTTACAACAAAAAGGAACCTAGTCAATTAAATAAAAAGTCTAGCTATACGAATTTTGAGATAATTTGGTTTTTTCTTTTTCTTTAAAAGATAGTTATATACAGGAGAGAGGGTTGTTGTATTACAAACCTCAAATGCTTCTAATATATCATCCAGCTCTGTTCTCTTTAATTCTCGCTTTAAATAGTCGACATCTGGGCATTTATTTTCAAGTCTCAAATCCTCAATATGAGAAACTATTGTTTCCTCTTTAACCCCTCTTGCTTTTGCAATGTCTTTGAGGGGAACTTGGCTTTCCAACATTTCTAAAGTTATTTCATGAGTAGATTTTTTAAGCTCTTTCTCTTTTCTTTTTATTTTAACTTTCTCTTCTGGCTCTATTTTCTTTAGCCAGGCTCTGTGTACATCTGCAATCTGTGCATAAGACAAAGCCCTCAAATCTTCCACAGCATCTATAGATTTATCTCTAAAATTCTGATCCATTTTTAATACACCGGGGTCAACTTCAAGTGACATTTGGTTAAACCCTAGAAGTCTCATACCTTCTAGTGACCTGACTCTCGAGAGAGCAACATATCCCATTCCTTTTACAAAAGATTTAGACAAATCTACCTCCATAGAGTCCAAAGACATACCTTGGCTCTTGTGAACAGTTATCGCCCATGCCAAACGCAATGGTAGTTGTGAAATTTCTGCCTTTATTTTTCCTTCTTCTTCAATTTTCCAAGAAGCAGGTGAAACACCAAACTCCATACCGCTGTTTGTGAGTATAATAGGTGCGCCAAAAGAGTCGAACTCTTTTACGACACCGAGTGTTCCGTTTACATACAAACCTTCTGGATGATTTTTTGTAAACATTACTTTTGCTCCAACTTTTAATTCTAGTTCTTCTGGCGACAAGCAACTTTTTTTCAAAGTCTCAGAAAGTCCGCTTGATCCGGAGCTTTTCATATAATACTTTTTAGAAGTTCCATCTATTAAATCTAAATGTTTTTTATTCACCACATCCACATCTATATTATGAGTGTATAGTCTAGTGGTAGCCCCTCCATCGGCCAACTCTTTATTTAACCTAGATTTCAAAAGCTCCACAGTTTTTGAAGAGACTTTGTTCTCTCTAATCTGGTTTAATATAGAAAGATACTCATTATCTTTTTGTCTGTGTTGTTCAGATAAATAGCAAACAACAAACTGCGAAGCTAAAAAACTCTGCGATGTATACGCAAACTCCGACTCTACCGTCTCTCCAAATGGAACGTCAGTAAATCTTTGGTTACCATTTCGAGTTACTGGAGGCAATTGAAAAAAATCTCCACACAAAATAATCTGCATCCCACCAAATGGTTTTTCGTTCCTTTTCATTTGTCGACAAATCCACTCTATAAGGTCCAGCCGAAAATTGTGCAACATCGAAACCTCATCAATAATCAAAACTTTTGTTTTATCAAATCTTTTATATAAATATGCACGTTCCATCAGGTCATCAATATCATAATCCGTGAGTGTATCTCGTATTCCAAGCCCAGACCAAGAGTGTATTGTCATTCCACCCAAGTGTGTTGCTGCAATACCCGTGGACGCGGTGACAGCAACATCTACTGCGTGAGACTTTAAATATTGAATATAAGAATTTAATACAAAAGTTTTACCACTTCCCGCAGGACCAGTTAGGAAAACATTTTTTCCCATTTTTAAAATATCGAGTGCTTCTGCTTGAGTCATTGAAACATTGTATCAGCTCAACAAGCTTATATAAAATAACTGAAGTCCCAATTGACATAAATGATAATATGTGATATCACTAACTACGGAGTAAGAGCTATGAACAGCAACAGGAACGACACCGACGACATCCCATTCGACGCACAGGTCGTCTGGAGCGTGCTCAACGGACCCTACGTTTTCCCTATCGAAGGAGGGCGACAGAACTTTCAACCGACAACACTGGAAGAGGTAGAGGCAAGAGTTCCCAACCCCAAAAGGTTTCGGGAATTCTACCTGAAGGAGTACCGCAGGCGACAGAACTAAGGAGCAAGAAAACCTGAGTGAGTTTTGAAACCACTCGACCACAACACCGCCTGCAGAAGATCCCCTCTTCCGCGGGCGGTTATAGTTTATTTTGTTTTATTTTTACCGAGTTTCCACTCTTCAATTTTTTTATGATCACCAGACAAAAGAACCTTTGGAACTCTATATTTTTTCCCTTTATATTCAAAAACTTCTGGACGAGTATAGGAATCGTGACTTGCAACACGAGTTTCTTCAAGAGAACTAAAATTTCCCAAAACACCTTCTACTTGGCGACTAACACAATCAAGTACCACCATCGCAGGCAATTCTCCACCAGTTAGCACGAAAGGTCCAACAGAAATATCTTCCATTTTAAATGCTTTTTTTACTCTCGCATCTATACCTTCGTATCTACCACATACTAAAATAATATCTGTAATCGAGTTCTTACTTTTTTTTGCAATTTTTTTAGCTAAGTCAGTTGTAAACTGTTTCCCGCCCGGAGAAAAGAAAATAATTTTTGATTTTCCCTTACCTACTTTTTTCATAGCCTTTTCAATTGCCTTTATTGTCGGCAATGCTTGTATAACCATACCCGGACCTCCACTGTATGGTTTTTGGTCTACTCTTTTCCATTTATCATCTGAATAATCTCGAGGGTTGTAGAAAAAAACTTTTATTTTTTTATCTTCTATTGCACGTGAAATAATAGACTCGTTTAGATACGAATCGAACGCCCCCGGAAAAAGACTTACTATATGAAAATTCATCCCACATTTATAACATAAAACTTCCGATTCGTAAATTGGGCCCCGATTTCTTAAACTTTAATTTTTGATGAAATCCGAGGCAAAACAAAAAAATACTTCCGAGCCTTACACGTAGTAAGGTGAGAAGTATTTTTTTGTTTTAACGAAGGAGTTCGCTAAAATTAAAGTTTAAGGTCGTTCATGGCGTCGTCTAGAGACTTCGTAGTACTAGTCTTTACCTCCCCCATTGTATCTGCTGGCTCATTGATTTTTAGGTTTACTCGAGCATTATTTTTCATACCAACAACTCGAAGTAGAGTTCTGATAGCTTTTGCCGTGTTTCCCTCACGACCGATTATTTTACCCATATCGTCCTTGTTTACATCCAAAGTCATTAGAACCCCCATTTCATCCACGGTTCTAGTTATTTTTACATCTTCAGGCTTTTCAACCAAAGCTTTTACAACAAATTCCAAAAAAGTTACATCAGTTTCCATATTGAGATTTCGGTTAATTTTAAATCCTCCAGTATTATTTTATTAAGAAAAAGTACCCTAGTCAACAAACTTATTAGATAGTTTTGAGCATATTATGCTACAGGAGTTTCTGCTGGTGCCTCTTCCGTTGGAGCTGCAGAAGCTACTTCAGCCACTGGAGTTCCTGCGTGCGCAGGCACGTCTTCCACGGGTGCTGATGCTTCAGTTGGAGCTACCACCTCTTCAACTGCTGGAGCTTCTGGAGCAACTGGTGCAGCAGCTGGAGTCGGAGCTTCTGCTGGAGCGTCTTTAACTATAGCTTTTTTCAATGGAAGTACATTTACCTTTTTACCAGAAACTATCTTCTTGTCGATAAGTAAGTTGTGCACTGTTCCTGAAAGCTGTGCCCCTTTAGATACCCAGTAAGTAATTCTTTCTCCTTTAAATTCTGACTTCTCCCCTCGTCTAGCATCGTAGTTTCCTAGGTTCTCTAGATATTTACCACTCTTAGTAGAGTTTTTTGAGTCAGTAAGAACAAGCCGAAATGATGGCTCGTGCTTTCTTCCTACTCTTTGTAATCGTATTTTTAACATAGGCAATATACTAACAGAACAGGGCCAAATGGTCAAATAGAACAAGATTTGATAGTATATGGCTACTTATGAAAAAGGACTCCCTTATAGGACCTATTAGCGTCAACACTAAAGGTGTTGGTTTTTTCGACCCCAACCCAGAAGAAAAAAATAGAGAGAATAACATCGAGATACAATCCAAAGATATTAATCGTGCGCTACATGGCGATACGGTAGAAATTGAGCTGACTGGAGAGAAAATCAAAAATAGAATTCAGGGCAAGGTAGTTAAAGTTATCCAAAGAGCAAAAGATGAGTTTGTTGGAGTATTAATAGAACGTGAAGGAAAAACTTTTGTTGCTCCAGATGACCAAAGATTGTACGTCGATATTCCAGTTCCCAATCAAGATAAATCTAAAATAGGAAGCAAGGTTCTGGTGAAAATCGTAGACTGGGACACTCTAACAGGAGAAATACTGAAAGTCATTGGTGTGAAAGGTGAAAACAATACAGAAATGGAATCTATTATTTTAGAAAGAGGTTTCCGTATCGAGTTCCCTCATTCAGTTGAACTAGAAGCAGATAAAATAAAAGCCGAATACAAAAATGGTTTTGAGGAGGAAATAAAAAAACGAAGAGATATGCGGGGCGTGACCACAATGACGATAGACCCTTTTGATGCAAAAGACTTTGATGATGCGATATCTTTTGTAGACCTCGGAAACAATCAATATGAGATAGGTGTTCATATTGCAGATGTTTCTTACTTTGTAACTCCAGGATCAGAACTAGATAGAGAATCAGAAAAAAGAGGACTTTCGGTTTATCTAGTAGACAGAACAATACCGATGCTTCCAGAAGTTTTGTCGAACGACCTCTGTTCCCTAAATCCAAATGAAGACAAATTTACTTTTTCTTCTGTTTTCAAGATAACTGGGGAAGGAGAAGTTCTAGAAGAATGGTTTGGCAGAACAGTAATACATAGTGACAAAAGATTTACATACGAAGACGCAAATGATGTAATACTCGGAAAGCAAGATGGTCCATTCCAACCAGAGCTAAGAAAGCTAAATGAAATCGCAAAAAAACTAGAGAAGAAGAAAACTCAAAACGGAGCAATGAGCTTTGACACCGAAGAAGTTAAATTTGTTTTGGACGAAAAAGGCAAACCGATAAGCGTCTACAAAAAATCTAGACTTGATACTCACAAACTAGTTGAAGAGTTCATGCTACTTGCAAACAGAGCTGTGGCAAAACACATATTTATGTCACAAAGCAAAGGACTAAAAGGCAAACAATCTGTATACAGAATTCACCCTAGTCCTGACAAAGATAGAATTCAAAACCTGGCTGTATTTCTAAAAGCTATGGGCTTTGAACTGAACAACAAAGACGGAGTAGTTACTTCTCGTGATTTAAATGCACTTTTAAAAGAAGCAAAAGGAACACCAAATGAGGATCTAATAAACACAGCAACAGTAAGAAGCATGGCAAAGGCGACTTACTCTACAAAAAATATTGGCCACTTTTCATTGGCTTTTGTTTACTATACCCACTTCACTTCACCTATTCGTAGATATCCGGACGTACTAGTACACAGATTTCTTGAACGAGAATTGAAGGGTGGAAAAATAGAAGTCGATGAATATACAAAATTTGAAAGAATATGCCTAGCATCATCTGAATTGGAGAAGAAAGCATCTGACGCTGAAAGAGCAAGTATAAAATACAAACAAGTTGAATACATGATGGAACACATTGGAGAAATTTTCAATGGAAACATAACTGGCGTAACTGAATGGGGCATCTATGTAGAAGAAGTGGATACAAAATGTGAAGGTATGGTAAAAATCAGAGACATTGGAGACGACTTCTATTCACTGGATGAAAAAAACTACACTATAAAAGGTGAAAAGACTGGAAAGAAATTTACCCTAGGAGACAAAGTTAAATTCAAAGTAGTTTCGGCTGATATGGAAAAAAGGGTGCTCGATTACGCTCTAGTAAACTAAAACTCATAGCATCTACGCTATCCCCAACATGCTCTACTTGACTTGCATTACAATTCATAGTGTGGCATAATACTTTACTAGAGGAGGCAGGCATGAGCGTTGATTTTCTTCAGTACAATCCCACCGTTTCGTTCTCGCCCGGCGACCAGGTCGAACAGACCTGGAGTCGTGGCTTGGGGACGATTCCCCGAGCATTCGTTCGTCGTGTTCATGACGGGAAACTCGTACTGTCGAGCACACCCAACGGACGTTCTCTCCGAGAAATCGACAGAAGAAGGGTTCGGCTCTACCCTGCCCATCAGTTCCGCAAGTGTTCGAGACAGACATCGAACTAGCAAATGGGGCGGCAAGCGATTATCGCGGCCGCCCTTCGTCGTATATAAAAAATTGGTATAATAAACTCAGAGGTAACTTACATGCCCATTGCAAGAATACTGCAGTGGCCACTTCTGTTGCCACTGTTCCGTTCGAGAACAATCTCAAAGAGAGACCGAGCTATCCAGCTTGCGAAAATCGTGGAAGGTCTTGGTGAGCTCTATATCTCCAGCCACAAACAGCACATTGGTTTTGTTAGACTTGGTGTAACAACCAAGGACGACAAGACCACCTTGCGGGTAAGGATCACCCACAACGTACACTTCAAAGGTGCTTTTGAGAAAGTGCCCACTTTAAGCGTTGGAAAACGAATCAAGTTCAAGGCGCTCCAAAGACCGCTCACGTACGGGAGTCCAACCGACTTCTCATCGTACCTCCAAATCGAATACGTAAGATAGACCCTAGAAGCAAGAGGCCAACAGCCCATGCGCGTCTGGGGTCTCTTTGTATATAAATTTAAAAGTCTTACTTGGCTACACTAACTGCTTCTTCGAAGGCGACACTAAGTAATTTTGATCCCCCGCCCGCACCCATAGTTACTCCGTAGAGTATTCCAGCTCGGGACATTGTTTCTCTATTGTGAGTAATCACAATAAGCTGAGAATACCTTGAAAGGTTTTCAATCATATCTGCATATTTTTTGGAATTTGCTTCATCTAGTGCAGCATCTGTTTCATCCAAAATAATAAATGGTGGAGGGTTAACCTGAGAAATCGCAAAAAGGAGAGCAATAGAAGTCAGGGCTCGTTCCCCACCAGAAAGCATCATGAGACCTTTTACTTTTTTCTTTGGAAGATTTACCTCGATATCTATACCCTCGTCAGAAGTTTCAACAGAATCCATTTCTGTTTGAACTTCTTCGTCATCGAGGAGTAGGTCTGTATCTTTTTTCTTTTTCTTTACAGGCTGTATTACAGAAAGACTTGCTTCACCTCCTCCAAACATCAAGGCAAAATATTCTTTAAATTGTTTATTTATTTTTTCAACTCCAGTTTTAAACTCTGTACTAAGCCGTACATCCAAGTCCGCGATAAGAGTGCCCAGAGAAACAGCCGAATTCTGCAGATCAGTAAGTTCCTTTTCCAGAAACGCATCTCGCTCTGTGGCATCTGTGTACTCTTTCATTGTTTCTGCACTTCCAACACCACCAGAATCTTCTAGTCGTATTTTTATTTTCTCTATTCTTTTTCTTCTTTCCTCCTGTTCATGCCTTCCCTCTGCGCTCAAGTTTTCTAAAGAAATATTTTGAAACTGCAAAACATGTGCCCCAAGAAGAACACCCAACTCTGTTAGTTCCATTTTAAAATTTTCTTTAACCAGCTTTAAATTTTCTTCTTGCATTAACACATCATGTAGTCTAGACCTAATCTCTTGGGACTCAGCCATGATTCTAAATACCGCCTTCTCTGCATCTCTATTTGAGTCCTTCTCTTTTTCAATTTCTGTTTTTAGTTTTGTATACTCGTGATTTAATTCGCTTTCTTCTTTGTTTACCTTTTCCAACTTTTCCTCTAATTCCTTTTTAGACTCTTTTAACATTTCAATATCCTTTTGAACGTCTGCAATAAGTGACATTTCAACCTTATCCTTGTTGTAGTCTATAAAGTCGGACACCAACCTGAAGACTTCGTCCAAAGTTCTTATTAGAATACTTGTCTCACCACTTTCTTTTGCGCGCTTTACTTTTTCTTCGATTTTCACCGACAGTTCCTCCACTGAAACCAGAGTTACTGTTTTGTGTTCGATAGACCTTGCCACCTCTTCTTGCTTTTTAACCATTTTAACAAGGGAGTTTATCTCTCCATCCATTCGTCCAAAATTTCGAAATAATTCGTCTTTCTCGTTTCTTGTTTTGTGCAAATCATCTTCGAGCCTTATCAGTTTGTCTGATTTCTCATCCTTGTTTTTCGCATGCTCCAAAATACTCTTGGCATGAGCCAGTTCTTTCTCAAGTTCTTTTTCTTTGTGAACTAATGGAGTTTTTTCTGTGTCGAGTTTTTCTTCGGTACTTTTTATATAATCGTCTTCACGCTTACAATACTCTAGAGCTTCTTTTTGTAGCTCTTCTTTCATGGCAAGTGCCTTTTCTACCTTCTCTACCTGCTTTTTTAGAAACCTTATGTGTGGAGCTATTTCGCGCCTGAGTGACTGCACCTGCTCAATGTTCTCTTGAGTTTTTTCTAATTTTTTTTCACTCTCATTTTTCTTGTATTGATACATTTTTAAACCCAATGCATCCTCAATCATGGACTTTCTTTCTTTAATGCTTGAATTTAAAATCCTATCCGCTTCTCCTTGAGAAATAATATGATGACCACTCGATCCAATGTGTGCAGATGCCAAAAGCTCAATAACGTCCTTCAGGCGCACTTGCGAACCATTTATTAAATACTCATTTACAGAATCCCTGTGGACCACACGCTCAATCGTTACTGTTTCAAAATCTACAGGGAGAAACTTTGAAGTGTTGTCAAAAACAACTTTTACACTTGCCCTGTTTCCTCGAGGTAAATCCCCGGCACCATTAAAAATAAGATCTTCACCTTTTTTACCACGTAAACTTTTAATAGATTGTTCTCCTAACACAAAACGAAATGCCTCTGCCACATTAGACTTTCCTGATCCGTTTGGCCCCACAATAGCAGAAACTTTTGAGTTAAAAGTAAGCTCGCTTTTTTTTGCGAACGATTTAAAACCGTTTATTTCAATAGACTTTAAATACATCTAAAATATTATAACAAATAATTTCTTAAAATAAGAGAATCTGCCGACCTTCAAATTTGGATGAAATCCGATGTTGAGAAAATAAAAATACGACGAGCCTTACAACTGGTAAGGTGAGGAGAATTTTTGTTTTCGAGAACGAGGAGTTCGTCAAATTTGAAGGTCGTTTACCAACCGCGTTTTGATAGGGCCTCTTTAGCCGCATTCTGCTCAGCATCCTGCTTAGACTCACCCTCACCTGTTGCTAGCAAATCTTTTCCTAGATAAACACCAACTGTAAATTTTCTTTGATGGTCTGGACCAGATTCTTTTACTGTTTTGTATGATGGAGTAATGCCATCAAACTCTTGAGCTTTTTCTTGAAACAAACTCTTACTGTCGACGTGACTTCCCTCTGAAATAATCTTGTCTATCATTCCTGTAAAGTTTTCCTCTATAAATTTTTCAGCACTCTTTAAACCTTGATCTAGATAAATAGCCCCAATAAGAGCCTCTAGAGCATTTGCTAATATATATTGTCGAGCTCTTCCCGTGTCCTTGCTTTCACCTTTTGAAAGAAGAAGAAAAGAACCCATACCAAGTTTTGTTGCGATACTAGCGCAAGTATCTGCATTCACAAGCGCTGATCTATAGGCCGTTAATTCCCCTTCTGCTTTATTTGTATATTTTTTATATAGAAAATCTGTAATAGCTAGCTCCAAAACAGCATCTCCTAAAAACTCCAATCTTTCATTGTGAGAAAGCCCTGAATTTCTGTTTTCATTTATATATGAACGATGAACAAAAGCCTGCGTCAAAAGTGTCGCGTCGTTAAATGAAATTCCTATAGATTTTTGAAATTCTTTAATATCCGGTTGCATACATTCATTAAAATAGTTTTTCTTCTTATGAATTTTTCAGAACGAGTCGGAAAAAATCATAAACCGAAAAACCTTAACTTGTAATCCCCTTATAATACACACAAAATAGAAAAAGTCAATGTTAAAACTTTATTTTTTTAGAAGGATGTTGATTGCTTTTGTGACTAATGGAAGTATATCGTTATAGAAATTTAGGTCCAAGATATCAGCAAGTTTAAACCACTTTGCATCGTCCAGCCCCCCTTTCTCTTCTCTTACAATATCTTTGTATTCAGACTCCGCCAAAAAGAAAGTAACGTGTTTTTTTATCTTTCCTTTTTCGGGATGATACGCGATGTATTCGTTATCCCCTAGTTTCTCCTTAAGATCCACATCCAAACCGAGCTCTTCTTTGATTCCCCTAACAGTTCCTTGTTCTAAAGTTTCTCCTACAGTTTCAGGTGTGTTTGCTATTTTACCTTTTGAAAGAGTCCACCTACCAAAAACATCATGAACGAGTGCTAGATAAATATCTTCACCATCTTTTGCATAAACAACAGCACCTCCCAAATTTTCCGTAGACACAGGAGCTCCTGTAAATTGTTTTCCTTTTTTATCCTTACTTGTTTCTTCTTTTCCAGGCTCACCCAACTCTTTATAAACTGCCCCCAAAACTCCGTTAACAAATTTACTAGAAGTTTCACCTCCAAAAGTTTTAGACAGCTCAATAGCTTCATTTATAGCAACCTTTGGAGGAACTTGTGAACGTTCAGAAAAAAGGAGTTCGTACAAACCAATACGTAGAATATTTCTATCCATTACGCTTATTTTATTTATTGGCCATTCCGGAGCCGCTTTCTCTATAATTAAATCTATATCTTTTTGTTTTTCTAAAACCCCCTTCATTAGAGAGCCCATAAAAGTCATATCGTTTGTGCCCGGTGCAAACTCCACCACATCTCTAGCAAAGATTTTTAGAGCGTCGTCAGAAGTCTTGGAATTAAAATCCCATTCAAATAGTGATTGTAAAACTATGGATCTGGAAAGGTGCCTGTTTGCCATAAATACTGTTTGTAACAGTATAGAATATTATAAAAAATAAAGAAAGCAAAAAATTAAAAGTTGTGTAAAAGATAAGGGAAAAACTTTATAATCCGGGCAAAGTCGCTTATAAAATAAAAAACATATTCCGAGGCGTACACTTAGTACGGTGAGAATATGTTTTTTATTTTAGAAGATGAGATTGTCCGGATTAGGAAGTTTTCTTTGATTTTTTTGCTTTTTTGGCAAGCTTTGCCGCCATATCAATAACAATTCTACCCTTATATTGACCAGTTTGAAGAGACGCTCTGTGTCGGAGGTGTGGAACGTTTGTGTTTTTATCCAAAGTATCAGCTGGTTTGTCTAGACGATGATGAGATCGTGTTCGATTTCGCTGACTTTTTGTATGTCGCATTCGTACTACCATATGGGGATTACATTACACTAAAGCCTAGGAAAAATCAACTATAACCCTTAAAATTAGCCCATCTACTTTGTTGCTGTTCTATTTTACTCGCTCATCGTACCATCTGTACGTCTCACTCATAAAATCTCCAGCGCCTAGTATCTAGGCTAATTTTAAGTGTTACTTATTAAATAAATTGCTGCAAAAGCTGAGCCTGTGGACCCTGGATACCCCGTTTTTTTGTATGGCCTGCCTGTGTTTTAGAGTGCCATAGCCCTTGTGGACTTCTAGGCCATATTGAGGGTATTTTTTAGCCATTTTTACCATTAGTTTATCCCTCGAAACCTTGGCCAGTATAGAAGCCCACGCAATAACCCTCTCTTTTTCATCACCCTTTATAATGGTCTTTTGTTTAAACTCCTCACCTACTTTCAAACCTCCATCTAGTAGAATTTCTGAAATTTTTGGTTTAATTTTTAAAATCTTGAACCCATTTTGAATCGCTTTTTTTATCGCAAAAGAAAGCCCTCGAGTGTCTATGATTGTGTTCGGAACATGATTTATAGAAAAGTTTATTAATTTTTCCTTTTTTAAACTTTCCAAAACTTTCACGTATTTTTCTCTATCTTTTTCTTTTAGCTTTTTACTATCTTTTCCAAGGGGTGGTAAATTTTTATTTCTAGATAATTTT
>CAYRHZ010000011.1:0-11160 GCA_964424295.1 uncultured Candidatus Saccharibacteria bacterium
GTGGACGTTGGTGGGGAATATAACTTTGATACAAAAAGATTTGACCATCATCAAATTGGTGGGGCGGGCGTAAGGGAAAATGGTATACCCTACGCTTCGTTTGGGCTAGTTTGGAAGCACTTCGGTGAACAAGTGTGTGGAAATAAAAAAGTATCAACAAAAATAGATGAAGTTCTAGTTCAGCCAGTAGATGCTGGGGACAATGGTGTGGAGCTCTCTGATTTAAGGTTTGAGGGTGTTCGCCCTCATACAATAGTTATGTACTTTGAATCATTTAATCCTACTTGGAAAAATAGCACCATGGAAAGAATGAATGAGTTTATGAATTCTGTAAATTTAGCTAAAGATTATATTAAAAGGCAAATAGTTCTGATGTCTGATTTGATGGATGCCAATGAAATAGTTAGAGAAATATATAAATCTTCAGAAGATAAAAGATTAATTGTTATGGATAAGTTTTATCCTTTTAATGAAGCTCTAAAAGGAGAGGAGGTTTTATTTTCCGTATTTCCACAAGAGGACGGCAGGTGGGTTTTAAAAGCAATTAAGGAAGACGATGAGTCTTTTGTTTATAAAAAACAATTTCCAAAAGATTGGGCGGGAAAGACCGGAATACAACTAGAAGAAGCTACGGGCGTGACGGGTGCGATAGCTTGTCATAACGATTTATGGATTGCCACAGCAAAAACCAAGGAAGCAATCCTTAAAATGGCTGAAATTGCACTAAATTCATAGAGTTGCATAAAATGATTTAGATGCTAGGCGTATAAGATTTTATGAATGAGCCTTATAAATATAAGGTGAATGAATAAAATCGAAATACAACAACGCAGATGAGTTATTTTAGGGAACTCTAGTATAGAACGCCGGGTAAGTACATTGCCACCATACTAAGTATGATGATTACGCATATAATCATCCAAATAACCCTGAAGGCCTTCTTATTTTTTTGCTGGAATAACATATGGGTATAAATATATCAGAAATAAGTTTTTAATGGAAATTCTGTTATAATTTGACCATAATGTTTGATATTCAACAAAAACGCAGGTTTCGTAGTTTTATATATAACCGAGTCACATTAGGATTTCTATTTGTGTTGGTTATAATTATGCTTCATTCTACTTGGAAAGTTTATTTGAAGAAAAGGGAGAGTGTTTCGATGAGGGATAGTTCCACAGTAAGACTTCAGGAGCTGGAGTCCAGGAATGAAGAACTTGATTTAAAAATAAAAAAACTTTCAACTACTTCTGGGGTTGAGGAAGAAATAAGATCGAAGTTTAGTGTGGCAAAAGATAGGGAAAACATGGTTATTGTAGTAAGAGAGGAAAGTGGTACTAGCACAGAGGCAGGGGAAACCACTGGATTTTGGTCAAAATTTAAAGCTTTGTTTAGGTAAGGGGATAACTTGTTGTGGTACTAAATTCTTTACTATATACTAGGTAGACTTAACAAATAATTTTTTAAAATAATGAAAAAAGTAACAATATATTCAACACCAACTTGCCACTTTTGTAATATGGCAAAAGATTATTTTAAAGCAAATGGTGTCGAGTTTGATGCATTTGATGTTTCAACTGATTCAGCAAAGAGAGCGGAAATGATGGAGAAAAGCGGGCAATTAGGCGTACCGGTTATTTTGGTTGAAGACAAGGTAATTATCGGTTTCAATAAGCCTAAATTGGCAGAATTATTGAATATTGGTGATGCTCCTACACAAGTCGCGGCTTAGCCACTTTTATTTATAGCTTAAATAATATATTCTTTTTAAGCTTGCCGTCGTAGTTCAACGGATAGAACAGTCACGTCCTAAGGGATAGATGCAGGTTCAAGTCCTACCGATGGCACAAAATGAAAAAAGCACAGTAGTGCTTTTTTCATTTTGTCGCGTAGGAATTGAAGCCCGATTGAGATATTTTTGGAGTGGAAGAACAAAAATATCCAATTGGGGTACTGATCCTGTAGGGATCAATTCCTGTAAGTTCTAAATTCGACGAAAAAATTATCCCTGACCAAATGAAAAAAGCACGCCTTTCTTCTCGGCAACAAAAATACCCCTAACGGGGTATTTTTTAATGTGCCGAGACCCAGGGTCGAACTGGGGACCTATTCCTCTTCAGGGAAGCGCTCTACCAACTGAGCTATCTCGGCATGTTTTTAACCTAATTGGAATAACCAATCTACCTATATTACTAAAAATAGGGCTTTTTGCAATTATTGGAGTAGATCCTTTAATGTATCTGAAAACCCACCAATACCACCGTCAAATGTTGTTTTTGCGCCCCCATAAGCCCCTGTAATGGCGTCTATATAAGGTTGTATGAGGTAATATGCTCCAACAGCCGAGCCTATAATAAATACCCAATAAATTATGCTCATTATTCGAGCAAGCTTCATTGATCGGCTCATTGATTTGAGCATCTTATGATTTTCTTCTGTTAGTTCAAGAGTTCTTTGAAGTAAGTTTTTTTCCTCGGGAGTCATAATTATCCTTTAACTCGAAGACGAGTTTGCTTATTCTTGTCTATTTTTGGCAATCTGATTATGAGTAATCCGTGCTTTTCAACAGCGTCTGCTTCTTCTACCTCAACTTCAGATGGTAGCATTATGCTTCTAGAAAAGGATCCCCAGTAAAGCTCTTGGTGGTAGTAGTCTTCATCTTTAACAAATTTTTCAGTTTCTCTCTTTCCTTTTATAACAACCATGTCGCGAGTAATAGAAATATCTAAATCTTCTGGCTTAACGCCAGCGACCATACTCTTTATAACTATTTCTGAGGGAGTTTGATATACGTCAATAGTAAGTTCACCTTCTTCAGGTTCTTCCATAAGTGATGATGAAGGGTTTCTGCCAGAGGGAAGTCTTGTTTCTTCTATTTCCTCATCTTCCATATCATCCATCCTCACACTACCAGTTAGTTTTTCAAAGAATGATCTGTTGTCTTTCATAAATTTATTTTTATTTCTTCACCACTCAGGTGTTTTACTTTTTCAAATAATAGTAATAATACTACAATACCAAACCAGACAGCCCCAAATACAAAAAAGATATTTCCTGGTGCTCTGTTAATTATAAATAAATTAAATGATGTATGCAATACTATTGCGATCAAAATTCCAGAAATTGTGTATAAAATTTTGTTCTTTTTTGTTTTGTAGTAAGAAAGACCCATCATTATTCCTATTACTGCAGATGACATTACGTGTATTAGACTTGCACCAATAAATCTCATATTTCCATTTATTATAGTGCCCATGAGGTCTCCATCTCTAAGAAATTCTGTTAAGAATAGTGTATTTTCAAATGTAACAAATCCAAGAGCTGAAACTATGAGGTATATTATATCGTCTACGGGCTCATCAACGTATTTTCTTTTTAGGGCTATGTAGTATACGAATAGAAACTTGGATATTTCTTCAATAGCTGCCCATAAGGCAAAGGATAAGAAGGTAAATTCTCTTAAGTGGTCATAAACTACTTTTTGAATCGGAAGTACAAAAAGAACCGAGAGCATTCCTCCCAAGAATGCCAGTGTTAGCATTTTTGCAGGTTCTGGGTGTATATCCTCTTTTAGCCAGAAAAAAAGCCAGATTAGTGCTGGGATAAGTCCTAGAATAAAAGCCACTAAAAATGGGTAATTTTCTATAAATGTTAAGAACATGGTTAATTAAGTTCTATTCAGGCCACTTTGTAACCATCAGAATGTTGTCGTCAGTCTTTTTTATATTAGACCAAATTTCTTCAGTTATAAATGGCATAAAAGGATGCAAAAGTTTCAATGAAGTGTGAAGAAGGTGCAATAAGGTATATTGTGTTGATTTAACAACATTTTGATCTTCACTTTTTAATCTATCTTTTGAACCTTCTATTATTTTATCAGCAAATGTGTGCCACACATAGTGGTATAACTTTTCAGCGGCAAGATAGAAGCGGTACTCGTCCATATCTTTAGTGACATCTTTAACAAGTTCATTTATTTCATCTACACTTGTCTGATCCTCACCAATCAATAATTCAGGTTTTTCCCCGTCAAATCCATCTGTGCTTGTTAAAACATATCGAGTTATGTTCCATATTTTGTTTGCAAAGTTTTTATATGCCTTAACCTTGTCTTCCTGTAGAGCAACGTCTGTGCCTGGAGTATTTCCAACAATAAGTGCCATTCGCAAGCTATCCGTTCCGTATTTTTCTGTAAGTGTCAGGGGATTGATAACATTTCCTTTTGACTTACTCATTTTTTTACCTTGAGCATCATTTACGAGTCCGTGCAGGTAAACAGTATTGAACGGAGCTTTTTTTGCCAAATACAATCCAAATATAACCATTCTTGGAACCCATTTAAATATTAAATCATGACCAGTCTCCATTACTTGTGTAGGGTAGTAAGTTTCAAAGTCCTTGTTTTCAGGAAATCCCGTAACCATAAGTGGCCACTGTCCAGAAGAGAACCATGTATCAAATGTATCAGTGTCTTTTTCCCAACCTTCTCCGTCAGGTTTATCTATGCCAACTGCAACTTCTTCTCCTCTAAACCACGCGGGTATTTGTATACCCCAAACGATTTGTCGAGATATGTTCCAATCGATAGTGTTGTTCATCCAATACCTAAAGATTTTTTCGTAGTTATCAGGGATGAATTTTATTTCCCCTTTGTCTACAGACTCAATTGCCATTTTTGCCAGAGGCTCCATTTTTACATACCACTGGTCCTTTATTTGAGGTTCGATTATTGTGCTGCACTTGTAACACTTTTTAACAACGTTTTTATACTTATCGTCTATTCTAGTAACTAATCCTTTTGATTGTAGTTTTTCGACTATCTTTGATCTTGCATCTTTTATGTTCATTCCAGTGAATTCTCCAGCAATAGGTAGCAATTTTCCTCGCCAGTCTATTATTTGTTCCATATCTAGGTTGTGGCGTTTAGCTATTTCATAGTCTACTTGAGAGTGCCAAGGAGTTATGGTCATAACGCCAGTTCCAAATTCCATATCAACAACACTATCTTTTATAACTGTTGCTTCGATTGGTCCGTTTATCCACTCAACCGTCATTTTTTGACCGTGTTCGTAATGTGCGTATCTTTTGTCTTCCGGGTGCATTACTACATACTTGTCACCGAACTTAGTTTCCGGTCTAACAGTTCCTATTTCAAAAGGTCCGTATTTGAAATAATAAAATGGTGATGATTCTTCTGATGATTCGGTCTCTACTTCAGAAAGGGAAGTTTGGTGCTTATGGCACCAGTTTATTGTTCTCTTGCCTCTATAGGCTATTCCATCGTTCCACATTTTTATAAAGGTCTTTTGAGTCTTTTCAACCACCTCTGGATCAAGTGTAAACTTTTCTCTACTCCAATCACATGAAGCACCAAGAGATCTAACTTGGGTTTCCATATTCTTTTTGTTGAGTAGGGTAAAGTCGAGTATCTCTTTATATAAATCATCTGGGTTCATTCCAAATCTTGACCGGCCTTCTTTCTCAAGCTTTTTTTCATATACAACTTGTGTCTCGAATCCGGCATGGTCGGCCCCTGGAATCCATAAAGCTTTAAAACCAGACATTCTTTTATATCTAGTCATTATGTCTTCTAGTGTAATAAATAGTGCGTGTCCAGCATGAAGATCACCATTTGCATTTGGCGGAGGCATAACTATCGTAAAAGTTTCTGCAGAGGACTTAATGATACCTTTCTCCACTAGTATGTCTGGGTTAAAAAAACCACTGTCTTTCCAGGTCTCGTATATTCTTCCTTCGGTCTCCTTGGGGTTATATGGGGATAAAAATATGTCATTCATTTGTTCTAGGATAGCATACAATTTCTGTGTATAAAACACCTCGGGAATTCGTCATAAACATTGCCTGAAGGGTAAAAGATAAAGGACAATCTATAATGTCCTTTATCTCGAAATGAAATTATCCCGTTATAGAATATAAACATTATAAAATCTAAAGGACTCATTTTTGGCTATAAAAGACATAAATAATTATACGGCCTAAAATAAAGGTATTCTAGGAATTTGAGAATAAGCGCTTTCTTGACAGAAACGTTAATTAAGTGTATATTCCTCGCATAACATATTATTAATTTAGGTCAACATTTTTAATTAACAATTATATGAAATACATAACAACAAACATACTGATTCTTTCCTTGGTACTCCCAACTTTCATGGGTTTTGCTCCCGTGTCAGTTTCTGCGAATTCTGTAGAGACAGAAAATGAATCTAGTTACACTGAAAGTACTGAGGTAAAAAATGTTGATAACGAGCCTAAAGAGGATAAGAAACCTGAATATAAACACAACTCTGGATGTGCAAATGGACAGAGTCTAACTATTGAGGAATTTGCTACTGCATATACAAGTGGGAAAATAAACTTTAATCTTGCGACAAATACTGCAAATACAGTTGCTACTTTTACAATAACAAACCTTACTGGATGTACTGCACCAGTAAGTCTCTCTTCATATAAAATGTTCGATACAGTTCTTTCTCACCAAGAACTTTTTGACGGAACAGGATTGGTAAATGCAACTTCTTCAACTTCTATAAAAGTTAATCTTGCTGGGTGCATGACTCAGATAGACGCATGGTTTGGAAAGTATCCAGAAACTTTGCTTGATTCTAATCCTTATGGATACCCAAACAACCCATTTGTTCTTGCTTTTAAATTCTTGTATAACAACAATTCTGGATATCACAACGCTGAAGGTAATTTTTGTAAAAAACCAGTAAATGAAGCTCCTGTAATAACACTAGTAGGACAAAATCCATTTTCAGTTACTGTAGGTAATGTATATGTTGATCAAGGTGCTACTGCACTCGACAAAGAAGACGGAGATATAACTTCAAAAATCATATCTACTAGTACTGTAAATACAAACATTGTAGGTACATATAAGGTTAAATATAACGTTACTGACTCAGCTGGACTTAAGGCCGTTGAAGTTATAAGAGTAGTAGAAGTAGTTCCTGCACCTGTTGAAATAAAAACAGCTGTAGTTTCAGCTACAAAGATAGTTTGTGAATCAGAAACAGACTTACCAAACTATGGAGCCGGGGGACCTGATATTTCTAGTACAACAGCGGCTACTTTTCTAGCCTCACACCCTAACTGTAAAGTTGCTCCTTGGACATTTGAATGGGTAAAAGAAGGAAATTCTTCTTCTAATCCAGGGGATCACACAAATATAGGTGGAGGAAATTGGTCACCATTTACTTCAACTTCAACTATTCCAGTAGGTGAGAAAGTTTGGGTGAGAGAGCAATTTGTTGGGGGTTATATTCCATTTACAGGAGTAAACACCACACAATCTGTTTCAGCTGAACTATACTGTCATACTGATGTTTTAAATTATGATAACTATGATTGGATAAGTCCTGTTGCAAAAGGCGAAACTTATTATTGTGTTGCGTGGAACGTATTAAAATCTACACCTACTCCAGTAAACAATCCTCCAGTAATTACTTTGGTTGGAGCCAATCCAGCTGAAGTTAATGTTGGGGAAGTATTTGTTGATCCAGGTGCGACGGCTCAAGATCAGGAAGATGGAAATATCACAGCTAACATTGTTGCATCAAGCACTGTTAATACAACTATCCCAGGAACATACACTATTACTTATAACGTTAAAGATTCAAAAGGTTTAGCTGCAACTGAAGTATCAAGGACAGTAAATGTCCTTGAGGTACACACAAGTGGAAAGGGAAAGATAACTTTCTGTTTGTTAATTGCTAATCAGGAGAATGTTCTTGCTACTTCATCTTATGCTCTTCCAAATGGAACATTTACACTTGACCTAGCTACATCAACTAATATCGCTTCAAGCACAATAGAATCAAAAACTTGGACTAACTCGACATTTGCACCAAATAAGAAAGCAATTCTTTCTTCAGAGAATGATGCGGACTGTGTTACTTTCTCAGATCTAGAGTACGGTATATATCGTTATTCAGAATTGAATGTAATGGGGACACTTTGGAGTCAAGAAACACTATACAATGATCAAGATACACAACCAGTAAACAATGTATTCGATTTCTTCTATTATGGAGATACAAATACAAACTCTGATGGTTACATTATTATTGGTCAAGAAAGAAAGGAAAGAACATTGTATATATTAAATAAATACAATCCTGCTCCACAATGTACACTCCCTGTTATCACTTCACCTTTAACAGCTAGTGTCCCTGTTGGAACACCATTCACCTACACTCTTACTGCAAGTTCAACAACTTCATTTGAGGTTGCCACAACAACACTCCCAGCTTGGCTTTCTTATGCAACATCTACAAATGTAATAAGTGGTACACCTACGACTGTGGGAGTATACAGTGTTGCTTTAAAGGCAATAAACACTTGTGGTTTTGATGCACAAACTTTAGCTATCACTGTTACATCAGGTGGTGGAGGGGGAACTGGTCCATCAGCTGATTTGGATGTTGTTAAAACATCTGACAAATCAACTGCTAATGTTGGCGACACAATTACTTACACTATAAGTATTGTTAACCACGGTCCAAACGAAGCTTCTACAACTTTAACGGACCTTCTTCCAAGCTCTCTTACATTTGTTTCAGCAACTTCTACAATAGGAAGTTATGCGACAACAACTGGAATTTGGACAATTGGAAATCTAGTAAGCAACAATGCAACAACAACTCTAACTATAGTTGCAACAGTTAATGCTGGAACTGAAGGACAAAAGATTACAAATACAGCGGTAGCCACTTCAAATCAAAATGATCCAACTCCTGGAAACAATACTTCTTCAACAGAAACTAATATTAATCCAGCTGGTGGAACTGGTGGAGGATGTACTACAAACTGTGGTGGTGGAGGCGGTGGTGGTGGCGGCGGAGGTGGAAACGGTCCTATCGTAGGTTCATTTGGCGGAGGAAACGGTCCTATCGTTGCACCAACAGTTCCAACAACAGCTCCAAACAGTTGTTACTACTTATACGATTATCTAAGAAAAGATTTTAACAACAACCCTGTTGAAGTTAAAAAGCTACAAGTGTTTCTAAGAGACTTGGAAGGATTTACTACGGTTAAAGTTACTGGTGTTTATGACGATCAAACAATCGTTGCCCTAGATGCTTTTCAAGATAGATACAAGGGAGATATTCTAACTCCTTGGGGACACACAGCACCTACATCTTACACATATATTCTTACTAAAAAGAAAGTAAACGAAATATATTGTAGAATGGCTTTCCCAGTAAATACACAACAACAAGCAGAAATAGATAGTTATAGAGCATTCTTGCAAGGTTTGAGAGATGCGGGAATAGATGTGGACGGAAAGGCACCCGTAAACTCACCTTCTAATCCATCTAAGGGGGCAAACGGTCAGGTAGGTTCAAACACAGGTAAAAATCCAAATGGATCTTCAACTATTGCAAATGTAGCTTCAACTACAAAGAATTTCCTATCAAGTCTTACTGCAAATGTTATATCATCTGCAAAGGGTTTCATGAATTCATTTCTAGGTTTTCTAGGCTTGCCAGCTAAGGCTTTGTCGGAAAAAACAAACCAATGCGTTGATTCATTTGTAGGTTTAGGATGGCTTAATTGGATACTAATACTTGTAATTATCGTAATATCTTACCTTTGGTACAGAGAATACAAAAACAATAAAACTATAGAAGAAATAAATAAAGAAATAGATTTAGAATAAGATAAAAATATAAATATAAAGAAAAGACCCGCACACATGCGGGTCTTTTCTTTTTGTACTTCCATTTTTTAATATACCATACTTTATTTTAGTTTCAAGTTGCCTTCAGCAATTATTTTATTATTTTTTTCTACTATATCAGGAAATGCTAGAGCTTTTATGTACGTAGCAGAAGCTATCATTATACTGTTATCTGTGGATAACTCTTTTGTAGGAGTTTTTATTATGAGTTCACTGTATCTGTTCTTCATTTCTCCAAAAGCTTCTTTAATTCTAGCGTTTGCCACAACTCCACCTGCGATTATTAGAGTTTTAGTATTGGTTTTATCTAAAACCTGACTCACTTTGTTCGTAAGAACATCTACAACAGAATCCTCAAATTCCCTGGCAATATCAGCCTTATCTTGTTCAGGGATGACTGTTGCATCTCCATTAAAATTATCCCTTATGTAGTACAGAACGGCTGTTTTGAGACCAGAAAAGGAGAAATTCAGGTCCTTACTGTGGATCATTGGTCTCGGGAAAATAGCTTTTTTTTGTATGCTGTCTTTTCTGGCAGTATCAGCAAGCTTGGATATTTCTGGCCCACCTGGATATGGAAGTCCTAAAAGTCTCGCTACTTTATCAAAGGCTTCTCCAACAGCATCGTCTACTGTTTGCCCGGCTATTTTATAGCTTCCCCAGTTTTCTATTTCTACAATTTCAGTATGTCCACCAGATATAAGTAATGCTAAGGCAGGGAACACAACTTTTGAATTATCACCATTTATTAAAACAGATGTTATGTGTCCTTCCATGTGGTTAGCCCCCACTACTGGGATATTCCATATTTTACTCAGAGCTTGCGCAAAACTTATTCCTACCCAAAGAGCTGGTTCTAGTCCAGGTCCAGAGGTAACAGAAATAAGGTCAATTTCTGGTTTCTCTATTTTGTCTAATAAATTTTTAAAGGGATTAAACAGTCCTTCTTCGCGTTTAAGTATTTCTTCTATTTCATTCCAGTTTGTTGTTTCAGGACCTTTTTTTGTTATAAAAAAATTGGATTCTTTTAATACTTTCTCTAGAAGTGGAGAAAGGTTTTTTGCGTGCTCTCTTTTTGCCAGCATCGGGAAAACTCCACCAAATTCTTTATGTATTTCTATTTGAGAAAAAAGTGCGTTTCCAAGTACAGAAAAAGTGGGGGATTCTAGGCCACCAAAAGCTTCAACTATACTAACTGCTGTTTCGTCGCAGGATGTCTCGATGCTTAAAATTTTCATCTGTGCGGGATGCAGGATTCGAACCTGCCACCTAGTCAACGTCAATGACTCGCTCTACCAAATGAGCTAATCCCGCAAAATTTAAAGTCCTCAAATAACAAAGTAAAATTAGCATATTTTTGCTTTTTTTACAAAAAATGATATAGTTTTCCTTGTATTTCTGGCCTCATCGTCTAACGGTTAGGACGCGGCCTTTTCAAGGCTGCAATCGGGGTT
>CAYRHZ010000012.1:0-10851 GCA_964424295.1 uncultured Candidatus Saccharibacteria bacterium
ATATATATAGTATCAAAAGAAAAACAAAAGTACATTATGCTTTAAATATAAGAAAAGACGGGCCTCATAAATCGAAGCCCGTCCACAGATCTCGGCACCCTCAGTACCTCGGTAGATTGAAGTAGAGGGTGACAAGACAGACCAACAACAGGACTCCCCCGGCGCTCAGAATCGAGAACCCGGATGGGTCCCTGACGATGTAGGGGTAATCGTGATACGATCTGTTCCTCCTGAAATAACGGGACACTGTTTTCGTCGTGATGATCATGTTCACCGTCGCGTAGAGGACAGCGGACAAAATCATCAGAAGAAGGCATCCCCCATAGAACACAGTAGCGATCTCGAAGTCGCCCATCCGAAAGTCGTCCATGCGATTGTCTCTACTTTTAATAATAGCATACAAAAGTGATAAAGTCAATGATATAATAATCCAACTCTGTGTAATATGTTGGCTATGGAAATCCACAATCTGTCTAAAAAAGACTTCCCTCCTCTACTTTCTGAAATAAACGATCCCCCAAAAAGTCTTCGCGTTGTCGGCACTATTCCCCAAACACAAAAATATCTAGCGGTTGTCGGTTCGCGAAAATACAGCGAGTATGGAAAAGCTGTCTGTGAAAAACTAATTGAAGGCCTTCGAGGTTACTCCATTACTATAGTTTCTGGACTTGCTCTTGGAATTGACTCTATTGGTCACAAGGCTGCAATAAAAGCAGGACTGCCAACAGTTGCAATCCCCGGCTCAGGACTGTCGGAAAAAGTTTTATACCCTGCGTCACACCGAAACCTGGCTAAAGAAATAATTGAAAATGGCGGATGCCTACTTTCTGAATTTGAAGATGATTTTATTGCAACACCGTATAGCTTTCCTCAAAGAAACAGAATTATAGCTGGAATGTCACACGCAACCTTAGTTATTGAAGCGGAACTTCAATCTGGCACCTTGATAACTTCAAAATACACAACCGAATACAACAGAGATGTTTTCACTGTTCCGAATTCAATTTTTTCTAAATCTTCAGAAGGTCCGCACATGTTGCTACGACTCGGAGCAACTCCCATAACCCAGTCGAGTGATATTATTTCAGCACTCGGACTAGATGTTCACGAAAATTTTTTTGAGAAAAGGGATTATTCAAAATGCTCCAGTGACGAACACGAACTAATAAAACTTTTATCCGAGCCAATGAGTCGAGATGAGGTCATTAGAAAAATGGGTAAACCTATTTATGTGACTCAAACTATTATTGCAACAATGGAAATAAAAGGTTTGATACAGGAAAGCATGGGAGAACTCCATTTGAAATAAAGTGATATTTGTGGTATAGTACTTTTGGGAGAGAAGTGCATGGTGAAATTGGTTACCAATGCCCCCACTACTCTATATCGCAAACTGAGGGCGCGTGGCTCGTACAGTATGGTCAAAACGGAAATTGTTTTACCTGCCGGCACAGAGCTCCAGAGAAAAAACCCGGAACACTACCCTTTCGAAAGAGAGCTGATCCTATTCTACAAAGTGATGTACATGGGAACAACCCACTACATCAGAGTCGAAGAAACTTCGTTAGGAGATAACTGATGACGCTAGAGGCACGAGTAATGCTGTTTCAAGTTTCGGATGGAGAATCAAAGACTCTCCGTCGCGTCCGCGGAAGGTTCCTCGAAAAGGACGAGGTCATCCCGGATGACAACCTGCTCCCAGTCGAAAACTGGAGACTGGGCAAGGTCACGCTCACCTTTCAGCCGTTCATGCACAACGGCACGAAGTACTACTTCCTCCGCACTCAAGCTGAGTCTGCGCACAGCCAGCTCCTGACACGCGAGGGACGGCAAACCGGTCGCCTCGTTGCGATCAACTAACACCAGGCCTGGCGGAGAAATCCGCCGGGCATCGCTTTATATAAAAATAAATTATTTCATACTAAAATTGGACAAAAAATTATTTTAAGGTAATACTAGAAAAACAAATATGAAATTACTTATTGTAGAATCACCAGCAAAAGCAAAAACGATTTCAAAATATCTAGACGGCAAATACAAAGTTGTAGCGTCTGTTGGACATATTCGAGATCTACCTAAATCAAATAAAAAAGCTATAGATATAGAAAAAGGTTTCGTTCCCCACTACGAAATATCAAAAGGAAAGGAAAAAGTTGTGGAAGAAATACATGAGTTAGCAGACCTTGCTACTGAGGTACTTTTGGCAACTGACCCCGACCGAGAAGGAGAAGCTATTTCATGGCACATTGCCCAAGCAACTGGACTTAAAAATCCTAAAAGAGTTGTGTTCCACGAGATTACCGAAGAGGCAGTAAAGGAAGCCATAAAGCATCCTCGTAAAATAGACATGAACCTTAAGGAGGCTCAAGAAGCTAGAAGAGTTTTGGACAGACTTGTAGGTTATGACCTGTCTGGAGTTATTTGGAAAAAAGTTCGATACGGACTTTCTGCTGGCCGTGTTCAATCCCCTGCACTACGCATAATAATGGAAAGAGAAAGAGAAATACGAGCTTTCAAGTCTCATACATTTTGGATTATTTCAGCGAACGTTGAGAGTTTGAAGAAAGTTCCTTTTACTGTTGTTTGTGAAGATGAGCCGACTGATAAAAAAGTTTTAGAAAAAATAGTAGAAACAGCCGAAAAAGCAGGAAAGGAAGGACGTTGGATTGTAAAAGATGTAAAAGAAAGTGAAGTAAAAAAATCTCCACGCCCTCCGTTTATAACTTCTACCTTACAGCAATCTGCATCAAGTAGACTTGGATTTGCACCTAGTAGAACCATGGGTATTGCTCAAAAACTATACGAACAAGGTTTTATTACATACATGAGAACTGACTCAACAAACCTTAGTCAGCAAGCAATTGGAGAAATTACAAAAGTTGTTGAGAAAAAATTTGGAAAAGAATATTTGGATATAAGAAAATATGCGACAAAGAGTAAGAATGCTCAAGAGGCGCACGAAGCTATTCGTCCAACACACTTTGACAATGAGAACGCTGGAACAAACGACGAACAGAAAAAACTTTACCAACTTATATGGAGAAGAGCTGTGTCATCACAAATGACAGACGCACAAACCATACGAACAAAGGTTACAGCAAATACCGATAAAGATGATTTGCCTGATTTTTCTATAACAGGTTCACAAATAAAATTTGCTGGCTGGCTACTAGGAGACCCAGCATCACGTGGAGATGATGTCGAGCTTCCAAAAGTTTTGAAAGGAGAAAAACTAAAACTAGATGCGGTTACAACAGAAGAAAAACAAACTGAACCTCCAGGAAGATATTCTGAAGCGGGGCTTATTAAGGAACTTGAAAAAAGAGGTATCGGCAGACCTTCTACTTACGCTTCTATAATAAAAACCATTGAAGATAGAGGCTATGTAGAGAAGGTAAACAAAGCTCTAGTTCCTACTGACACAGGAGATGTTGTTTCTTCTTTCCTAGAGGAAAACTTTGGAGAATACATAAGTGATAGTTTTACGGCGGACATGGAAGACAAACTCGATCTTATTGCAGAAGGAAAAGCTGAATATGTTAAAACTTTAAAAACTTTTTACAAACCTTTTCTTGCCGACGTAAAAGAAAAAGACAAAATGGGCAAGGTTACAAACATGGGAGATGCTCCTGTGGACATGAAATGCCCTACTTGTGGAAAATCTATGATTATAAAGCTCGGAAGGAGTGGTAAATTCCTTTCTTGTTCCACTTATCCAGACTGTGAAGGAGCTCTAACAATGGACGGGCATGAGATTAAAAAGGACGAACCAATCGGCACCGACCCTGAAACCGGTCTTGGTGTATATATATTAGTCGGTAAGTATGGACCATATGTTCAACTAGGTCAGCGTGTAAAAGGAAAAGGTAGTAAAAAAGCGGTGAAGCCCAGAATGGCAAGTATTCCAAAAGAAAAGAACCTTACGGAAGTATCTATGGAAGATGCAATGAAATACTTATCTCTTCCTAGAATTTTAGGTACTCACCCAGACACTGGTGAAAACATTACTGCAAACATAGGAAGATTTGGTCCATATATTGCACTCAATAGTAAACCAAAACCTGACTTCCGATCTCTTAAAACAGATGATGTATATAAAATTAAACTACCTCGAGCTCTAGAGATACTAAAAGAAGAAAAAAAGAAAAGAGGATTTAGAAAGAAAGAAGAAAAAGACAAGTAATTTACATTTGTATTTAGGCGTATTTTCATTACAATGGAAATATGAATGATATAAAGGAGATCTACTCCCTAATAAAAGATATCTCTCTAGAAGACAAGGAATTAATCCAAAAAGCTTTTGATTTTGCGAACCTTGCACACGAGGGTTATGTAAGGAAAAGTGGCGAACCATATATTAACCATCTTTTTGGCACTGCCAAAAATCTTGCCAGTCTAGGAATGAATGCCATAGTTGTTTCTGCAGGACTACTACATGACAGTATTGAAGATACCGAAATCACCTCTCATGATATTGAAAAAGAGTTTGGACCTGAAATACTATTTCTAGTAGAAGGAGTAACCAAACTAGGAAGCATAAAATACAGAGGCACAAACCGGTACAACGAAAGCATGAGGAAGCTTTTTATTGCAATGTCTAAAGATTTGAGGGTGCTTATTATTAAACTATGTGACAGGTTGCACAATATGCAAACACTGCAACATGTTCCAAAAGAGAAACAGCTACGTATTGCAAAAGAAACTTTAGAAATATATGCACCGCTTGCCTACAGACTGGGTATCAAAACCCTACAAAGAGAGCTAGAGGACTTGGCTTTCTCATATGCATATCCAAAAGAATTTGAAGAAATAAAAAAGATCTTAAAAAAGAAAAGAGATGAGGTTGAAGAGCATCTAGATAACTTTGAAAAATCTCTAAAAAAGGAGCTAGCTAAAAATGAGATAACAGAGTTTCGAATGGACCATAGAGTGAAGAGTATGTACTCTCTTTACAAAAAACTAGAAAAATATAAATGGGAAGTTGAAGCCATTTATGACATTTCAGCTCTCCGAGTAACAGTAAAAGAAGTTGCAGATTGTTACAGAATACTCGGAATAGTTCACGGTGTATGGAGACCCCTACCAGGAAGAATAAAAGACTACATAGCATCACCAAAACTAAACGGATACAGATCAATACACACTACTATTTTTACTGGAGACGGAGGAATAATAGAAGTACAGATACGTACAGAAGAAATGCACAACGAAGCAGAATACGGTGTGGCGTCACACTTGTCATACAAAGAAGGTGGTAGAAACACTAGCTGGATACAAGAGCTGGTTGATTTTCAAAAAGAAGCTGGTGATGATTTTCTAGAGCACGCAAAAAAAGACTTCTTTGAGGAGAGAATCTTTGTGTTTACACCTATCGGTGATGTTATCGACCTACCAAAAGAATCCACAGTAATTGATTTTGCCTACGCGATACACACAGATATCGGTGAGCATGTTGCGGGTGCAAAAGTAAACGGAAAATTTGTAGCAATAACAAAAACACTTCAGAATGGCGATAGGGTTGAGATAGAAACTAAAAAATCAGCGAAGCCAAGTAAAAAATGGCTAGAGAACTGTAAAACAACTATGGCAAGGAGGAAGATAACGAACTATTTGGAAAACACTAAATCTTAATTTTAATTTACGTCCTCGCCTTTTTAGAAACAATAGAATAATTTTCTCTGTCTTCCGCGGACTCCTTTCAGTCGCCCCTTCGGGGTAAACGCTCACGACAAGAGAAAATTATTTTTGTTTCTAACAAAAGCCTGCGAATGTAAATTAAAATTAAGGTTTAGTTCTAATGTTAAATACAGAAATTTTGGCACTAGAAAAGGCGAGGACGTTAAGGAATTGCATGAAAATTTATCTAGATCGAGAAGTTTTTGATGGAGTATATCTCCTCTTCAGTATTATCATCCTTCTTTATTTCTTCTGGGGTTCTGTCATCCAAGTCCTCTACTGTGATTTCTGCTCCAGTTGAATCCGCAACGTACTCTGGAATGTTTTCATTTTTAGGTGGAACAGGGTTTGCTTCTATATGTTTATCTAGCATCTCTGTTGGAGATTTTAATTTGTTTGTTTTGATAAGATCCAGAATATTGTGTAGATCTTCTGCAGAGAAAAAGTCGATAAGAATTTTGCCTCCGTTTTCTCTTTTTTCAATAGAAACTCTTGTGCCCAGTGTTTCTGTAAGCTTCTCTTCCATTTCCTGAGTTTCAGGATCTAGCGTTGCGCCTTTCTTTTTTATTTTGTCATAAGCTATTCTTCTGCCTATTGCTTCAGCTTCACGCACAGTTAGCTTCTTGTACATTATTTCCTTGAACAAAGTATTTTGCTCTTCTGGTCTGTCGCCGAGCATCATAAGAGGTCTTGCGTGACCTTCTGAAATCTTACCTTGAGATATAGCAGATAGAATTTCCTCTGGAAGAGCCAGAAGTCTAACAGAGTTAGAAACATATTCACGACTTTTACCAACTTTTTTACCTATAACTGCGTGAGTAAAACCAAACTCATCTATAAACCTTTGAAAGGCTTTTGCTCTGTCTACTGGATTTAAATCTTCACGTTGAATGTTTTCGATTATCGCGAGCTCTAGTTTCATCAAATCATTACTTTCATCCCCTACTTTTATTAGAACTGGAACCTGGGAAAGTCCCGCAAGTTTGGATGCGCGAAGTCTTCTCTCTCCTGCGATGAGTTCATACTGAGTTGAAAGTCCGCCATCCTCTCTTGCAATCTCTTTTCTGGTAACAACCAATGCTTGTAAAACTCCGTACTGTCGAATGGAGTCGGAGAGGCTCTGAAGTTCTGATTCGCCGAATTCTCGCCTAGGCTGAAAAGGATTGGGAACGATTTTATCTACATCTATCCAGAATATTGAGTCGTTATAAAATTGTGACATATTTTTTATTGAATAGATTTTATCATGAAATTGATTTTTTTGGAAAATAAAGCTAAACTTCTGTTCATGCCGGAGTGGCGGAATTGGTATACGCGCACGACTCAAAATCGTGTCTCGCAAGGGATGTGGGTTCAAGTCCCACCTCCGGCACAGGAGAGCAAAACACTGTTTTGCGAGTGGACTTGAAAGACGGAGCGGGCACCTAGTCAGCAGGCTAGGTCGCGAGTCAGGGTCGTGGAAATTTTATTTTGACGAAAACAAAATTATCCCTGACCAAGCTTGTATTAAGACTTATTCTGTGAGATATTTTGACAGGAAAGCGGGAGGTGGCGAGATGTTCAGCTGGGACGACTTTCTGAAAAGAACTGACATCGTCGGTGGAATGCTCACGGTTCACTACAAGAACGAGTCCGACGATCGCGCACGTACCTATCGAGGAATCATCCTCGGGGTAAGCAAGGTTGACGAAAGGGTGGTGTTCGTTACGGAACTGAACCAGAAGGAAGTGGTCTCCAACGGGAATATCATTTGGGGGGACGTGGACTCCCTGCCCAACAGTTCGTTCGACATGACCGGCAAGAACTATGGGGACTATTCCCCTCAGTTTGAAGACGGCGACATCTGGGCCATCGTCTACCCCAAGTACGACCCGAGAATACCGGCAAGGCAGTAGCCTTGCTCTGCAAGCTGAGATGGGGGCCAGAAGCAAAAACTGGCTCCCTTTTCCATAATTATGAATAAAGACAAAAATAAAATAATAGTAGTGTTGGGACCCACAGCAACGGGGAAAAGTAAACTTGCCGTAAAACTCGCCAAGAAATATAACGGTGAGGTTATTTCAGCTGACTCTAGACAGGTATATCTTGGCTTAGATATCGGAACAGGAAAAATAACAAAAAAAGAAATGGCCGGGGTCCCCCACCACATGCTAGACATTGTATCTCCCCAAAAAACATTTACAGTTGCAGATTGGAAATTTGGGGCTGATAAAAAAATAAAAGAAATAATTTCTAAAGGAAAGCTTCCGGTAGTTTGCGGTGGAACTGGTTTCTACATTCAAGCAATTGTAGATGGACTAGTATTGCCAGAAGTTCCACCAAACACCAAGCTCCGAAAAGATTTGGCTAAAAAAAATACTGAAGACCTATTTTTAATACTTAAAAAACTGGATCCGGAAAGAGCAGAGAGTATTGACGCAAAAAATCCAGTGAGACTTATACGCGCAATTGAAATTGCAAAAGCACTGGGAGAAGTACCAAAGATAGCAAAAAATATAAGTCCTTATGAAATACTACAGATAGGACTCGACCGCAAAGACACGGATTTAAAAGTTAAAGTCAAAAAACGTATAGATTCTAGAATGAAAACGGGTATGTTAAATGAGTCTATAAATTTAAATAAAAAGGGACTGAGTTTTAAAAGAATGGAAAGTCTGGGTCTGGAATATAGATTACTTTCACAACTTATACAGAACAAAATTGATAAGAAAAAATTTAAATTAAAACTAGAAAACGAGATATGGCAGTATGTTAAGCGACAAAGAACCTGGTTTAAGAGAGATAAGAAAATAAAATGGTTTGAACCTAAAGATCTAAAGAAAATTGAAAAAGAAATCAACAGTTTTCTTGACTAGTTTTAGTTTTTTGTGTTAAAAAGAAAAAGGAGGCGTACACATGCTTGAAGAGGCCGCAAGGAACGTGATTGGCGTAATCATCGTCACACACCCGTTCTGGTTGTCATTCATCGCGATCTATCGGGCGTGTAGACGTCCAGAGTGAGAAGCTGATGTCTCGAAGCTTCATGATGATTCTGGGCATAATCATACCCGGATCAATTGTTCTTGGCATCGTTGCTATATTCAGGATATTCACACACTGAGAAAATCCTACTATATCAACGCCCACCCGCGCGAAATTCGCGCGGGTTCGTCGTATATAAGGTAATTTAAAATAAATAAATAATGTGCTAATATGAGCCTCACGGGGGATTAGTTAAGTGGTATAACAGCGCTCTCCAAAAGCACTGTCGGGAGTTCGATTCTTCCATCCCCCGCAAATGAGTATAGAAAATATTTACGTACCTGAAATAAAAACTGAGGAGCTTTTGGACTTATTAAAGACGATAGAATGGAAAAATAGATACGCTTTTTCCTTTAACGGGAAAAACTTTCAGTTATTGATAATTCCCAAAGAGGATCTGGCGGAAGACAAAGAGAGTTATGGAGAAGAAGCGGAGTTCCACATTTCTACAGAAATTAATGGTTTTGATATATATCTCCACGATACCATTCCATACGAAATTAGAAATAGAATACTTTTTCATGAAATACTAGAAGCTGACCTTATAAAACAAGGATTTTCAGATACTGCTCATGAAATAACTATTGTTGAGGAGGAAAGGGTTTTCGGGAAGAGAAACCAATAGAGAAACCAGCAGGTATTTTAAGAAAAAAGCGCCGATTGGCGCTTTTTTCTTATTTCTTAGTTTCTTTGAAACTTACTCGCTTTCTAAGTTTTTTACTATACTTTTTAAGGTCGATTTTTCTTTCGACTTTCTTCTTATTTTTTGAAGTCCAATATACCTCCCCTGACTCCTTGTTTCTAAGTGGAATTAATCTATCTTGTGACATAGTTGCTATAAATTACCAGAAAACCCTTAAAAAGGCAAATCCTTATTTCTTCTTTGGTTTAGCCTTAGGAGCCTTATCTTTTACCATGGCCTTCCAATGCTTTTTGATATCGTCTACAACAGATTTAAGCTGTTCTGCATCAACACCCTTAGCCTTAGAGTATTTTGTCGCTATTTGGTCTACAACTTTGTTATAAACTGGCTCTGTAAGCTCTTTTGCCTCCTCTAGCTTCTCAATTATCTCCCCCTTCATCTTAACTGACCAACCCTTAACAATTTTTCTATTTTTCTTTCCTTCTGGTCCAAATAACATATAGGCCGCTGCTGCTGTAGCTGCGATTGTTGCACCTACTGCCACTGCTGCGCCTACTCCAGAACCCTTTGATTTTGTTTCTTGTTTTTTCATTTTGTTTTATTAAGTTATTAAATAATCTATTCTTTATCTTCTGACTTTTTCTTACGGCCAGACTTCCTGCCAAAAATAAAAGTAAACAACATACTATTTTTTACTTGATCAGTAATGTTTTGCAATTCTCCGTGTGCATCATCTACTGTCTCCTTTAGTACATCTGAAACATGAGAAAAATTTCTCATAATTCTTATCAAATGGAATCCAGCTATACAAAGTATTACTGTTAAAACAACAATAAAAATTGTTGTAACAAAGAAAAATATATCTGCTTTCAAAATTGACTCCATATTGATAAATACATGATACTTCAATGCAAGAAAAACACAACAGGAACGAGTGGTACACTACCCTCAAACTGAGATTTGAAAAAATTTATATACGAAAAGGTCAGCACGCGTGCTGACCTTTCATCGGATATACAGCCGATGTTCTGGGTGCCTGTCCTGCTTGGTGTGATGCTAGAAGTTCATAGTGCCTGCCCGATCATACGAGTCGGGATCATATTGAAGCCCGATTTCTCGCAGATACTTTCTGAGTGACTGATTCCGAACGAGAGCTGCAAGCACCCTTCGGTTCAGGTTGGTGTACCGAAAGGTCCGATGCTCAGTATGTGTTCTGGGATCCATTCCCATATCAGATACTGACTGGAAATTCGATAGAAAGTCCAGTGATTTAGACAACTTCTCCTTGTTCTCCCCGACACGAACCCACCAACCATCGCGCTTCCTGACTGGTTGTTCGCGGAATACCGGGTACTCAATGAACATTCCTCCTTGAATGTCCACCCCGACTACAATGTACTTTTCCCCCGCCACGATTTCTTTCATGGTTATGGGTTTTGGAAAGTTCTTCTTGGGCAAATCGTCTCCTCCCTCGTGTTCCTAAAAAGGACAATAATACACTAAAATCTAAA
>CAYRHZ010000013.1:0-10425 GCA_964424295.1 uncultured Candidatus Saccharibacteria bacterium
GCTTCAAAGGCCTCTGTCCTACCGTTAGACGATCTCCCAATATAACTAGGATATAATAACACTTTTTTAAATTTTTACAATAAACTAAATATATGTAAATAAAATAGTTATTGTCATATTTGACAATATACCCATACTATGATATAATATGGGTATATGAGTTGGTATAAAGATAAAAATGGTTATCCGCGATGGATTTTTAGTAATAAGTTAGTTCACAGAACTGTCGCGGCTAACATGGTTGGGGGTACGATATTCCCCGGATATGTAGTTCACCATATTGACGGCAATAAAATGAACTTTAGAAAAAGAAATCTTTGGATAATGACAAGAAGCGCACACTCTAGACTGCATGCCATAGAAAGATATAGATTTGAAACAAAAGCCGCGTAACTGCGGTTTTTGTTTTTCTAATTTTACTCCTCCCCCCCACTCCTCTGCTATAATACCCTTATGAAAACTATAGATGAGATAGAAATCGAATTTAGGAATCAAATTCTAATTCCCTCTTCTAAACCTAATAGGCAATTCATACTTTGCCCAGTAGGAATGGTTGGCTCTGGAAAAACAACAGTAATTAAACCTATCGCGGAAAAATTTTCCCTTGTGAGACTGTCTGGTGATGAACTCAGAAAAATTCTGAAGGAAAATGGCCACGGTTACGAGTCAGTAAAAGATATTATCTTTAGAATAGCAGAAGAATTTATAAAAGGGGGTTTTTCTGTAGCTATGGATATGAATTGTTCACATCCTCTAACTAAAGAATTTTTAAATAATTTAACCAATACTTACGAAATCATTGTGATAATGATTCACGTAAATCCTCCAGAAGAATATATAATAAATAAACTTAAAAATTATAATCACACTTGGTTATTTAAAGATTCGAATCAAGCCATAGAAAACTACTACACTCAGAAGAAGCGTGTGGATGGTGAAATTAGTGGCTTTGAATACTTTTATACAATTGACCCTTCAAGAACAGATTTTCAAGAGCAATTTAGCGAACTTTGTAATCTAATTAGTGTGAAAGTTTCTTAATCTCTTGCTAGAATAAACCTAATGGAACAATCGCCAGAACTAATTCAATTCCCTGACCTTGCAACAGAAATCAATCAAATGACTGAGGCTGATCAAGATATGCGAGAGAAAAATCTAGAAGATGGTTCATGGGATGTAGAACTAGACAAAAGAAATACAGAAAGGATGAAAGAGATAGTGGCACAGATAGGATGGCCATCTGCATCAAAAGTTGGTGGCGAGGCTTCTACAAATGCCTGGCTTCTAGTTCAACACGCGGATCATGATGTTGATTTTCAGGCCGTTTGTCTCGCTTTGATGCAAGAATTACCTGCGGGTGAAGTACGTCCTGAAGACATTGCACTTCTCACAGATAGAGTGCGAGTAAACCGAGGACAACCCCAGTTATACGGCACACAATTTAGACAAATAGATGGAAAGCACGTTCCAAAGGAAATTGAGGATGTAGAAAATGTAGATGAAAGACGCAAGACAATGAACCTAGATACTTTGGCAGAAAATATTGCTCGAATGGAAAGCAAGTATCCTTTAAGTTAATCTCTCTATTAACTCTTTCCAAATATTCTTTTTTGAGATAGAGTTTTATTATGAAAAAATTAAAAAGAATTGACCCAAAGTCTACAGCCAAATTTCTTGGTCTTTTTTACGCAGTTTTAGGTTTTCTGGGATGCGCTATATTTTTAATAATGTCACTTTTTTCTACTAAAAGTGCAGCGCTAATTGCTTTAGTGTTTACAGTATTGGTTCCAATTTTTTATGGGATAATGGGACTAGTAATTGGATACTTAATGGCTTTTATTTACAACTTGATCGCAGAAAGAATTGGTGGAATTCAAATAGAAATAGAATAAGCCCTTCCCGTCTCGATTACAAATAAAAGAAATCTGTTACTTGGACAAACTCATAGAGAACTGGCAAAAGGCAGGGCTATGGAGAAGATTTTACGAAAGCTGTAGTTCATTGGTAATAAAACTTTCATTTATTCGTCTATAATATGTATATGAATAAAACAAAAATTTTGTGGGGGCTTATGTTTGTTCTGATCCTAGGACTTAGTTCCCTATCTTTTAAGAACTTAACAAACTATATGGACGGAGTTAGACCGGCACCAGTAGTAAACGTACCTGAAGTTCCAGAAGGAACTGCTTGCACAATGGAAGCCAAAATCTGCCCTGATGGAACTGCTGTTGGGCGTACTGGAACAAAATGTGAATTTGCTGCATGTCCATCACCAAACGCAAAAGAAGCGACAGTCACAACATACCTAGATGGAACCGTGACGTCTCTAAATGTAACAATAAACCCTAGAGAAATTATTTCCGATAGCCGATGCCCGCTAGATGTGCAGTGTATCTGGGCAGGTACTGTAGAAGTAAGAACCGCCATCTCGACTCAAGTAGCAAATGGCGAACACATTATGAAACTTGGAGTTCCTCAAAAATTTGGTGACTACACAGTAACTCTAACAGGAGTAACACCTACTCCGCACCCAGATGAAAAAATTGCACTATCATCATATCGATTTACTTTTGAAATAAAGAAAAAATAGAATATAAAAGAAGAGGCCCGGCGCACTGTTGCGCCGAGCCATTCGAAGGTTCCTACCGCGGACGGTACACCTCCTCCATGAGCCTCTGAAGCTTGGACCGACTGAGCTCGGTGTGGGTAATACTTACCCCAGTTGCTACGAGGAAACAGTCCACGTACGGGAGATACTCCTCCACGTTTTCTGGGGTGATGCCACTTGCGACAGCGAGAGGGTGTCTGCTTATCGCGGTTTTCATGGCACGAATCTTCGAGATGTCTGGTGCAAGGCCGGTACCCTCACCACTTGTCGTCACGACGTCCACGTAGGGCACGGCTTTGATAGCGTGCTCTACTGGACGAATCGACTTCGGTTGATACTTGAAGGCAACGCCTCCGAAGTAGAGTCCAGTGAGCCAGGCCTTTTGCCTTTGCTCCATGTGTTGTTTCGCCTTGATGTGTCCGTACACCCCGTCCTCAATCCCGGCGTTGTCTACCCAGATACCCTCGACTTTGGTTGGAAGTGTCCGAACCAAGTCCTTGTACTTGGTACCGAGACAGTTGAGGCCAACCCAGAAATCCGGATAGGCCGACTTGATAGCCGTGTAAATGCTGAGCAATGTCAGAACATTCACATCGTGATTGATGAGGAACACGCCGTCGACCCCACAGGATCGTGCGAGTTCCACGTTTCGCCTCGTCTGGTCCAGGTTCTCCACGTGGATGACGGGCAGGACTACCCTGCGCTTCTTGAATACATCGTATAGACGCGACATCTCTCTCCCTTCGGCCAAAGAACTAGCCAACTGAAACTCTAGCAGAAAACCGACCCCGCCTCAATTACTATTTACAGAATATATAATGTGCTATCATAAAGTCATTAATTAACCATTAAACAAAAAATATGGAAGGAGAAAATAATCAAGGTGGATCAAACAGTGGAGCACAAAATGCAGGCCAAAATACAAACCAAAACAATGGCCCAGTTCACAATGATCCAGTAAAAGATTTTGCATCTGGAAACAATAACAACACATTACTAGCAGTTGTTTCATATATTGGTCCACTAGTTGTATTTTCATACCTAATGGGCAAAGATAATGATTTTGTTAGATTCCACGCAAAACAAGGAATGGTGGTTTTCGGACTTGAAGTAGTCATGTGGGTACTGGGTTCTATGATGTACTCTATGTGGTTTATTTTAAATCTAGTTAACCTAGCAACTCTAGTACTTTCTATAATTGGAATAGTAAATGCAGTGCAAGGACACAAAAAAGAACTTCCAATAGTTGGAGGATTGGCAAAAAACGTAAACTTCTAAGAAAACAAAAAAACCGCCATGAGGCGGTTTTTTGTTTTGATTATTCTTTATTTTAACTCTAAAAATGAGTTTATATAATGAACAGCTATACCCCCAAAGCTGGGTTCATTTTCAAAAGCTTTTTTTAAGATAGAGACCTCTTTATCATATTTTTGTTTTGAAGTGTTAAAGAAAGTAATATAAGAAGGTGGAAAATCCCCTGTTTCCTGTGCTATAACAACTTTTGTACTATAGTTATTTGCAGTATACACCTCATCTTCAGATATTTTAATAGAGCCATCTTCGCCCTGACTCGTATTCCTATAAGACATAACTATTATTTTACTTCCTCTTCTCCTTTCTAGAATAGATAGCAAATGATCTAGGGTGTATTTATTTTTACCCTTATATTTTATGACGTTTGTCTCTCTAGTATTGTCATCATAAAAATCCGGGATAACTACAGAGAAGTGCAGGTCGGTGCTGTTTAGTTTTGTAACCGTTTCATTTACCAAATTCAAAAAATTACTTAATACTAAATTTTTATCTTCTTTATACTCCGGCAACAAATATACCTCTACATCGTATTGAAAACCTCTAAACTTATACTCGCTTTTTTTGTTAAATGAAATAACATAGTCCAAAATGGCACCGGGTTTATATAGATGCCCATCTTCTGCCCAGTTTTGCCAGCCAGCCTCGGCGTCCACCCTTATGCCCACCTTGTTAGCCTCGGAAATAAATCTTTTTACATTGTCATCAAAATCTTTCTTTGCCTTTTCTTTATCTTCCCCTTCTGGCATAACAAAAATATCTAGAAAAGAATCAATCGAAAGATATATGACATTTATTCCATTATTTTTAGCACCTGAAACTATCTTTTCAATATAATCTGGAGTCAGATATTTTATAGGAGTCCAAAGCCAAGTTCCATTTTCCAAACTGCCATCAGTTAATATTTGCCCACGTGAGTTTAAAGAACTAATAGCGTTTGAAAGTAAGTTGCCTTTATCGAAAAAAGTAATGTTTTTAAAACGACTATCTGAAATTTTGGCATTGGATGTAATGTTTCTATCTGAATATTGTTTTGGAAAAACTTCAACCTTTCTTTTTTGCTCAATTCTACTTCCTGAAAGAGCAGTAATTTGAATTTTAGGAGTCTTGTTCCATGCTAGATATCCAAAACTCAGAACTAAGAAAGTTAACCCTGGCAATATAAAAAGTTTGTTTTTAAGAAAATTACTATTTTTCTTTCTCATTAATTTTTTGAGATATTTATTAAGGCTAGCTCCAGAGGTAACTGAGGTATGTATGAACCGTTGGTATTTTCAAAAGCTTTTAAAAGTTCAACCAAAACGCTAGAAGAAAAATCTCCTTCTCCTTTTGCTAAACTGCTTACAAACTCAAATTCTTTTTCAGATAAATCATTTTTTATCACTGCATCTGCCTTGAAACGCACTAGCATTACTGCGCGGGTCGTATGCAATATTAGTTTCAAAAAAACAGACATATCAATATTTTGAGAAACAGCTTTTTTAACACTTTCCAAACCAAGACTCAAATCTTTTGTAGAAATACTCTTCACAACATCATGAACAAGTTCTATTGCCGGTGCTCCAGTAACCAAACGAACCTCTTCTTCTGTCACCTTTTTGTCTGTACTGTATGAAAGAATCTTTTGAAGTATCCCTAGAGTATCTCTGAAAGACCCATCACCCAAAAGTGCAATGAGTTCTGCTGATGATTCTTCTATAGTACTACCTTCTTTTTTGCCAACACTTATAACATGTTTTTTCAAAACCTCCTGAGAGGGTTTTTTAAATGTGTAAACTTCACAACGAGAAAGAATAGTTTCTGGAATTTTATGAGTTTCTGTAGTAGCTAGTATGAAAACTACATGTGGTGGAGGCTCTTCTAGGGTTTTCAGAAGTGCGTTTGACGCAGATTTTGAAAGCATGTGAACCTCGTCCAATATATAAACTTTGTACTTTGATTCAAAAGGTAGAGTAAAAACAGACTCGTTTAGTGCACGTATATCGTCCACACTAGTGTTCGAGGCGGCGTCTATTTCGTATATATCATTTTTACTTGTGCCAATACTGTGAGCAAAAATTCTGGCAACAGATGTTTTACCTGTACCACGAGTTCCCGCAAATAGGTATGCGTGTGATATGTCTCCAGATAAAGCTTCGGCTTCTAAAACTTTTACAACATGATCCTGACTAATAACATCAGAAAATTTAGAGGGTCTGTATTTTCTATATAGTACGTCTGACATCCCCCAAGTATAACTTATTATTAAAATTTTGAAAAAAGAAAAAGCCCGAAGGCTTGATTGGTGGAACCCACAGCAGGCGTTGTTTGCCTGCCGTGGGCCCCTCTTTGCTAGACCTAACGCACAGGAACCTCCTCAGGCTCATTAGGGTTTGTTTTCGGCGGTACGAGACCTACTCGACTTTGCAGGGCGCCTCCTGGCGATTCCTATACGTGTCCGAGATCATTCGTATTCTCCGCCTACTTGTTTGATCAATTCGGGTGGCGTTTTCCTGCATATAGCAGATGTGGGCATGCCCACAGTTTTACCCCCTAGTTGAACTCCGTAAATAAACTTACTCCTTTCAAAAATTTTTGCAACAAAAAAACCGCCGATCCAAGGGACCGGGGTTGCTATTGGTGGGTCGGCCACGGCGTGCTGTTTAGCACACCGTGACCGAGTCGGGGCTTACCTGAGTTGTTAGACCCAGAAAGAATTGGTGGGGCTGCAGCCCACCCCTGCTCGGGAGAGGAAGCTCCGATCTTGAACCTAGGCCTGCCTACGGCGGCATGCTAGCTGCCCTCCAATCTGCCATTTGTATTACAGAGCGAACTGACTTCCCTGTGTTTGATTCGGCTTATCAAACAGAAAAGCGAGGTGCAGTAGAGCACGGACACTGCGAACGCGAACGAGGCTGTTCTTGCTTGCGCGATACACAGTCGTGCGTGAGGAGAGACTGCTCCTCGTCAGCCCTGAGATAGTCAGTAAAGGTTGTCGAACCACCGCTTAACGCCGAAGCGTAATTTGGTGATCGTTGGCATTTCGCCGAACCATCATGAGTCTCTCAGAGTCCTTATACCAGCCTACACCCATATAAATATTAGTCAAGAAAATTTGTGTCTAAATAAGTATTTACAATCTCCTCCACCTCTTTTGCTGTTTTTGTTTCCATAAGTTTAAGTCTGAGTTCTTTTGCTCCATCCCTGCCTGCGCTGGCGGGCCATCCGTTTACGTATGCCTTGTAGTGCTTTTTCATTATGGCAAAAGATTTGTGCGGTAAAAGTTCTTCAAATAGTTTTGTGTGCTCCACCATTACCCTGAGTCTGTCTGGTATAGAAATATCATCTCGCTTCACCTCCCTACTAAAGCACCATGGGTTCCCAAATATTGCTCTTCCCATCATCACTCCGTCACAACCAGTCTCCGAAACTTTTTTATCTGCATCATTCAAATCTAGGACGTCACCATTTCCAAAAATTAGTGTCTGGCTTTTGTTCCCCTTCGAGTCGACAAAACTGTCCCGTATCTCAACTGCTCTTTTTACGTGCTCCCATCTTGCGGGCACGAGGGACATTTCTTTTCGAGTTCTGGCGTGAATTGTTACCACCGCAGGATTCGTTTCTAGAATCATTGGTAGCCAAGCTTCTAGCTCATTTTTGTTATAACCAATTCTTGTCTTTACTGATACAGGAAGATTCTTGCCGTCTTTTTTTGCACCCTCCATCGCTGCCCTTATTACTTCCTGTGCTAATAGTGGATTTTTAATATGGGCACTTCCTGCGCCTTGTTTCTCTATACTCTTATCTGGGCAACCCATATTTATATCTATTCCATCAAAACCCAAGTCCACTGCAAGTTCTGCTGCTTTCTGCATCATATCTGGCTTTGAAGTGAAAAACTGAGCGACTATTGGTCGCTCTTCATTTGTAAATGCCAAGTCTTTTACTAAGTGCTCGAAACCACCCAGAAACAGTCCGTCTGCTGAAACAAACTCTGTCCACATCACATCTGGCTTGCCGTATTTTGCTATGACACGACGAAAAGCTGGATCGGTTACATCTGCCATAGGCGCTAGAACCATTATTCCGTTTGGGTTTTTATTTTTAAGTTCTTGCCAAAAATTCATAAAAAATGTTTAACCCGATGCTCTTTTGGAGAATCGGGTTGTGACGGTCAGGCAAGATGCCAACACAGCCCCTACTCCAGGAAGTCTTGGTTCGGCTTCCACCGCCTCGGGGTATCCTCGCGGAACTTAAGTGATGAGAGAGCTTGCCCTCCGTCAAAAAATAATATAACACTAGTATTTAGATAAATCAATTTGTTTTTAATTTATAAAACAACTTATTCCCGTAACGAAGATCAATATACTCAACCGGCAAATAACCTTGCTTTGGGGCAAGCTCTGGAGTCTTAAGCAAAGTCTCCAAGTTTCTATAGCTAGTTTCTAAAGGTTTTTTTATGTCAAAGAAAATTTCCCCATCCCCAAACAAAACTAGAGAAAACTCTCCTTCCCCTTTTGATTTTAAGTAAAGTGGTTTTATTCCAAGAGTTTTTGAAAGCTCAATAAAACTATTTATCGCGGTGAACTCTGTCGAAGAGGCCATAAACTTTTCACCAATTGGATTTTCTTTTTCTACCAAACCGTAGTATTTAAAATATGCATCGCCTGAAAAATTGGGTGCATCTGCAAAGATAGTGCTAAATAGATCAATAAAATAACATTTTTCAGATGGCATACTTATAACCCCCTCAGAAGTGGTAGCAAGTACATTGTGCTTAACATCACTACACCAAATCGCAATTGGCTTTCGCTCTGTTATGTTAACCTGCATAATATTTAGATCATCGAGTTTTATTTCTATAGTTTCAATTCTTTTGAATGTATCGTACAAATGCTTTTCCAGTTTTGATTTGGGATAGAAGAAAGAATTATCTTTTGGAAACAACCAAAAATAAGAACCGTTGAGATATTTTAAAGCCTCTTCTTTTACGTCCTTTTCTGTAACCAATAGTCCTCCAGAAAGTTTTACATCTTTTATCCTTACTTCTTTTCTATGCGCTCCATAAGAAAGAACTCCAATTAAGATAAAGAATGCGAGCAACAAAATACCGTATCTAATATATTTCTTTTTTCTCCTTTTTCTTAGATATTCCTCACGTGAAAGTGTATTTAAATTATTTATCGGCATAGTCCACTAGGCTTTTTTTGAAATAACAGTTTGGCCATTCATGTATTTCTGTAAAACGTCTGGGATCTTGATTGAACCGTCTTCTTGTTGATAATTTTCTACTATCATAATAAGCGGTCGTCCTGAAAGTGCAGTGTTGTTTAGTGAGTGAACAAATTTCATTTTACCCTCTTCATCTCTATATCGAATATTTAGTCTGCGAGTTTGGAAATCGTGAAAATATGAAGCTGAACCTGTTTCTCTATATGTATTTTCTGAAGGCAGCCATGCCTCAATGTCGTATTTTTTTACTTGGCCTAAACCTAAATCACCTCCACAGTTTGCAACTACGTGATATGGAAGACCAAGTGCCTCCATTAGCTCTTCTGTGTTTCTCTGTATCTCCTCGTGGAACTTTACTGACTCTGCGTGTGACGCCTCGCAAAGCACGACTTGTTCAAACTTGTAAAACTCATGAACACGTATCAAACCTTTTGTATCTTTTCCGTGTGCCCCAGCTTCACGTCTGTATGCAGGAGAAAAAGAAAGCATTTTCATTGGAAGGTCTTTTTGTTCCAATACTTCATCCATAAAATATCCCATAGTTGCTACTTCTGCCGTTCCAGAAAGATAATCTCCGTCCTGAGTTTTATACAAATCCTCTTCACCTTGTGGTAAATACCCTGTGCCCATAAAAACTTCACGCCTAACTACACTTGGCACCATCATTTGTTTCCAATCTCCTTTTTGTAAAAAATAATCTTGAACAAATTGCCAAAGTGCAAACTGGAGCCTAACAGCGTCGCCCTTCAAAAAGTACCCCCTAAAGCCAGAAACTTTTGCTCCGCGCTCCAAATCTAACATATCTAGATTTAGCATGAGGTCAATATGATTTTTTGGAGTGAAAGAAAATTTTGGAATCTCTCCGAAAGTTTTTACTTCTTTGTTTTCTTTATCATCTACACCATCTGGAACAGAAATGTCTGGAATATTAGGTACAGCCACCATGAGCAGTTGCCATTCATGCATTACCGCCTTTAGTTCCTCTTCTTCTTTTTGAAGTTCTTCCTTTAAAAGCTTCATCTCAGCAATCATTGTCGCTTTTTCAGCTGGATCACTAGACCTAACCATTTTTTCACTAACAGAGTTCTGTTCTGCACGTTTGTTTTCTATTTTAGTGAGTAGCTCCCGGCGTTTGTCGTCTACACTCAAAAGACTCTCTACGTCAAAATCTATATGTTTCTTCTTTGCACCCTCTGCAACCAGCTCTTTATTGTCTCTGATAAATTTGATGTCTAACATGATATATATAGTATCAAAAGAAAAACAAAAGTACATTATGCTTTAAATATAAGAAA
>CAYRHZ010000014.1:0-9463 GCA_964424295.1 uncultured Candidatus Saccharibacteria bacterium
GAGATATTGGTGAAGACACAATAAGTCTTCATGTAAACAACAACAATGCATGGGCTTGTATGAACATTTCCCTAACTGCTACTCCTGAAAACGGACAACCAGAGCCAGAAGCTTTGGTGGACGCGACACTAGGAGTAAATGATGGAGAACTACAAAACAGTTTGTATTTCTCTTTCTGGGCAGACGATGGAGACAATGTTTATGAACAAGGAGAGAATGTTTTCAAAAAAGGTTTAGTAAAAGATATATGGAATGGCCAAAACTGGACACTAGCTGATTCACAAACCAACATTTGGTCTGGCTCAGGTCCACTACTTGGCAATACAGTAAAATATATTGGTAAGGCATGGTGTTTCGGCGATATTGCAGAGACACCGGTAGTACAAGATGGTTTAGGAAAGACAGGTTCAAACGGACCTTTGGCACGTGGTACAGGTTTTACATGTAGCGGAGCAAACACAGGAAATATTTATCAGACTGACGGTATAACAGCAGATATTACTTTCTCTGTTGTGCAGTCACGAAATAACTCTACCTATGTTTGTGGAGGCACTAGTACAACTACTCCACCAAAGCACACTTCAACAATACTTGGAGATAACTTCAACAGTTACTCTAATGGAGGCGAGTGGACTGACTATTGGGCGGAGGGTAGAGCAAACTATGACTGGGAAGAATATGGAGGAGTCAACTTTGTAAATGTTTCTGGAGAGAGTAGTAAGTTGGCAGATCTAAATGCTGACAACAACACAGCTCCTCTTGTAAACAATAAAGAAGTTTTGACTGCAACATATCTAAACCTAGTTAATTATGGAACTGTCGTTTTCAAATACGACAGAAAAACTGATGATGTCAGTGGCCCAGTGAACGCACAGACACTCACAGTGGAGTACAGTGTGAACGATGGAGCGAGTTGGACAACACTTGAAACTGTTGTTGGAGAGTCGGCATGGCAAACAAAAACATTTTCTTTGTCACCGTCTGCTGACAACAAGCCAAAAGTTAAAGTCAGATTTACTCTAACGGGAACAAATGGTACTAACCATGCATACATCGACAACGTAACAGTGGTCGCAACAACCCTATAATTATTATTGACAGAAAAACTGAAATGAAAAGAATATTATCAAGCCTAGCTCTAGTTTTGTTTGTAGGAGGAGCCCTTGCTCTAGGTAGCACTGGTGCATTTTTCTCTGATGCAGAGACCTCTACAGGCAATACTTTTACTGCAGGAGAGATAGATCTAAAGATAGATAACTCTAGTTACTATAACGGAGTTCTAAATCCTGGAACTACATGGGAACTTGTCGATCTTACGATTGAAAAGTTTTTTAATTTCCTAGATTTGAAACCCGGAGATTACGGAGAGGATACAATATCTCTTCATGTCGATACAAACGACTCATATCTTTGTGCAAACGTAACACTCACATCAAATGATGATAACGGTATAAACGAACCGGAAGGAGTAGACGGCGACACAACAGATGGAGAGGGATTTGGTGAGCTAGCAGACGAAGTAAATTTTATTTGGTGGGCTGACGATGGAGACAATGTTTTGGAATTGGGTGAGGGCGTTATAAATTCTGGTCCAATAGGCGCACTAGAATTAAATGAGCCATATCCTTTTACACTAGCAGATTCAGATGAAAATATCTGGACTGGAACTGGTGGACCTATTGCAGGTAACGAAACTTTGTATATTGGAAAGGCATGGTGTTTTGGAGATATAACTCCAGCACCACTTAGCCAGTCTTCACTTGGAGGCAGAGCAACATCAACTCCTGCTGAAGATGGAAATGGAAACCAAAAAATGGGCGAGCCTGCTGATGGTGGATATCTATGTAATGGATCTGCATTAAACAATATCACTCAAACAGATAGTTTGACTGCTGATGTTACTTTTTCTGCGATACAGTCTAGAAATAATCCGAACTATCAATGTGCAGAACCTTCTGTTCCAGCGGCAACACTTACACTTCTAAAAAATGTTGTAAATGATGACCTTGGAAATGCTCCAGATACTGCTTTTACACTAACAGCAGATGGACCAACAGATATTTCGGGTATTGAAGGCGCTCTTGCAATAACTGGTGCTCAGGTTGCTCCCGGAGCTTATACTTTGGGAGAAACAGGAATGCTAGTAGGATACTCAGCTTCTCAATATAGCTGTGTTATAAACGGAGGCGCTCCTGTAGTTGGAAATAACATAGTGCTTGTAGATAATGACGTAGCAGTTTGTACAGTAACAAACGATGACAATGAGCCACTTGCATGTACTGCAGGACAACAATACGCAGACAGTAGCGGACTCTTTGACCAAGGACGAACAAAAACAGGTGCTCTAATTGCTGCAAATAGGTCTTTGCCTAGTGCAGCGTTTGGTGCCCCACAAACAACTGGTACTCCAACTGATGTTGGTTTCCCAGCTGGAAGTTTTGTGAGTCTTGGATTTGGAGTTTCTACAACTTCAACAAGAAGTTTGGTTCTCAACTTTGACAACAACTTGATTGTTGATGGGGTTGGAGCTGATGTGCGTATATACGAGGTTACAGGCGGAGTTTACCCAGATGAACATATCAAAGTTGAAGCAAGTCAAGACGGCTCTACTTGGGTAACTCTCGCTGCCGATGCAGTGCGAGATGTAAACGCTGACTTGTCTGGCTCAGGACTTGCTTGGGCAAGATATATCAGAGTTACGGATCTAAACAATCCAGCATTGTTCTCTGACTCTGTGGCAGATGGATACGATGTTGATGCTGTAGAAGCATTGAACTGCGTACAGCCACTTATTAATAACGTTAACTAATAGGGTCAATTAATGAAGTTCCTTTTTAATTTTATCTACTATACTTTCGTTTTGGGAATTATTTTTATCGCCATGTTGCTAATAACAACTTTGGTGCCAGTTCCCGGAAATTTTAAAGTAAAAGTAGTTAAGTCTGGTTCGATGGAACCATATATAAAAACTGGTGGAATCGTAGTAATAAAACCTTCTACTGTTTATCAAAAAAATGACGTTATAACATTTGGGGAAGATACAAAAACTCAAATACCAACAACTCATCGTATTGTGGCAGTGGAAGGGGAAGGCGACTCACAAGTTTTTACAACAAAAGGGGACGCAAATGACTCGGAGGACTCTGGTAAAACAAGTCTTTCGGAAGTTAGGGGGAAGGTTATCCTGACTGTACCGTATTTAGGATTTGTGCTAGATTTCGCGAAACAACCGCTGGGCTTTGGGTTGTTGGTAGGTGTTCCAGCCCTGGTGATTATTATAGAAGAAATCGGAAAGATAATAGCGGAGGTGAAAAGTATAAGACGAAAAAAACTTCTAAATGAAACAAATCAAGAACAATAAAATTAAATCATTTGATGGAATAAAGAGGAGCTTTTTACAAAAAGAAACTTCTTCAGATTCTAGCTGGTTTAAAAATAGTTTGAGAATATCTAGTCTAAAAATGATTGGGGCAACTTTGACTGCATGGGTTTTGCTCGCTGGTCTGGGTACAGTCGGAGGCACAGTGTCATATTATGTTGATCGTGAATCCTCTGCAGAAAGCAGACTGATAGCTAACCAACTAAGCTTTGATGTGCAGATTGCTAGCTCTACTTCAATACAAGTTGATATGGATGGTGACAAGTTAGTAGTACCGTTTATGTTTCCTTTGGATGAAAGTGGGCCAATACAATATTCTGTAAGTTCTGAGTATGTTTCTGGAGACTCCGATATGTGTAATGCAATAAAAGCACTTGGAGCCTTTCCATTTCCTTATGATGGAAACTTGGTGGGAATTCAAACTGCTACCTCAACACAGACTGGTTCTTGGGCACTTACTTTGAGTTTGCCTAACGCAAGTTTGTTCTCTAATACGACTTGTGTAGTGAACTTGGTTTACAAAGGTTGGAACGCGAGTGTTCCTGCAGGAGAAGGTTATAGCGACATACAAACTGTTTCTATAACATTTAATGTTGGAGATACCGCACCACTACTAAGGCAGTCTTTAGTTTCAGAGCCTGAGTATGTAGATGCACCGCTTATCGTTGTTCCACAACCAGAGCCAGTACAATCAACTGATAATGTTGTAAAAGAAGAGACTGTTGTTCCACCTGCGCCAGCGCCAATAGTTCCTGTTGTAAAAGAGGAGCCAAAAAACACAACTCCTCCTGTTGAAAATGTGGTTACACCAGCACCCACTGCGCCAACTCCAATTGTGGAGCCAACGCCAGAGGTTGTTACGGGCCCAACAACAGAGGACCCAACTCTTCCTCCAATTGAAACAACAGAGACGCCGGTTCAGTAGCTTATAGTTGACTTTATAGCAATAAAATCCTCCAATAAAAATTGGAGTATTTTATTAAATAAATTGCGTGCAATGTCAATGATTTTTATACCTTTAATATAGGCCGTGGAATTGTCCACAGTTTTAAAAATGGCTTTAAATAAGGCTCTTTTGCGACTGTAAGAGCCAATAATAGACCACGTCTTCACCCTATGTGACAGTAGATTTTATTATTTAGTTCTGGTATTTTATAACTTACAAATGCATAAAAAAATAATCACAATCGGGGTTTTATCTTTATTCTTTTTTACACTGTTTAGCATAAACATGGCTACTGCACAGACAGTTTCAAATTTAATTCTTAACCCATCACTTGAGACAGCGAACGGCACAAAGCCTGACAAGTGGCTTACCGGAAAATGGGGGACAAACACATCAGCGTTCACTTATTCAAATACTGGTTACAATGGTACTAAGTCAGTAAAAGTAGATACAACAGCATATACATCTGGAGATGCAAAGTGGTATCACGAAGATATAAAAGTAACAGCAGGAAGTAAATATACTTTTAGTGAATACTACAAAACAAACACAACAACAAACGTTACAATACGTTGGACAAAATCAGACGGAACATATGTTTATCAATCTCTAGGCAATCCAAGTGTTTCTGCTACAGGGTGGATGCTCAGAAGCAGTACTTTTACAGTTCCTACTGGAGTTGTATCAATGACAGTCTTTCATGTCATAAAAGGCGTAGGCTTCCTTGAAATCGATAACTACAAACTAGCTCCTGCTGCTGTGGTGACTAGTACACTTCCTGTGGCTGTAAACGCGACTGTGAGCGCCTGGTCTGACTGGGTTGCGACTTCCACTTGGTCAAGCTGTATAAATGGCTCACAGGCTAGAGTAGAGCAAAGAACGAGAACAGTTTTGACTGTAGCTTCAAACGGAGGCACTACACCTACGCTTGTTGAAACTAGAAATGTTACTCAAACATGTTCAACAGTTCCTGTACTATCAACTACAAGCCCAAATTCATCTAGTTCTTCAGGCACGCTAAACTTTCCTAAAAAAGAATGGGGAGCATACACTGGGTGGCAAGAAAATGCACTAACTGATTTGGAAAACATTATTGGTACACAAGCAAAATATCGAGCTGTGTTCGTGCACTGGGGAAATGAAAAAATATTTCCTAAATATTTAGCACCATACGTTAAGGACAAAGGAAAAACTCTTGTTGTTTTCTGGGAAGCAACAAACTATAACGTGGGAACTGTAAATCAAACAGGATATAGCTATGACGCAATACTAAATGGAAACTTTGACGCGTACATTGCACAGTTTGCTGCAGAAGCGAAGGCATATGGCGGGGAAGTAATACTTATTCCTTTCTCAGAAATGAACGGTGACTGGTTCCCATGGTCTATTACTCAAAATGGAAACACAGCTCAAAAACACATTGATGCTTGGAGAAAAATAAGAGAAGCATTTAGAGGTGCAACAAATGTTAAATTTGGTTGGGCACCAAACCATGATGCTGTTCCAGATACAGCAGCTAACCAGTTTGAGAAGTTTTATCCAGGGGATGCTTATGTGGACTATGTTGGTCTAGATGGCTTTAACTTTAATAGTCCTTGGATGACTTTTGATCAAATATTCGGTAAGTCACTTGCAAAGATGAAGGCATATAACAAGCCGGTCTACATCTTCTCATTTGCATCAGCACAAGGTACACAGAAAGCAGATTGGATTACAGATGCCCTAAATACTCAAATACCTAAGTATCCAGAAATAAAGGGTTGGATATGGTTCAACGAGAACAAAGAAAGAGATTGGAGAATAAACTCAGATGCAAATGCTCTAAATGCATTTAAGCTTTCTCTGCCACTGACACTGCCGTTTGGGTTGTAGGTTTGCGAAAAATATTGTTTTTGAATCAACCTTAAAAACTCCAGCGAGTTTTTAAGGCCAGTCCTCGGCTAAAGTCGTCAAGATGGAATGCCTTGACGACACCAGCTTTACGCCTGCGGGGGATCCAAAAACAAAATTTTTCTTCATACGATTCGAATACAAAAACCACCCAGCGGTGGTTTTTGTTTTGTCCCAGCAAAGAAATCAAAAATTCATTAATTACTTTGGCGGGAGGGCGATAATTTCTCATCGCCCGCGGTTATTGACCTCCATAACCAGGAGCTCTCTTTTCAGGAGAAGAGCACGAATCCTTCGAGTTCTCTAGCGAGTGAATCGATTCACTGAGTGAAGCAGGGCCACGAAGACGTTTGCTTGCAACGGAGCGTGGCTGGCGACCACCGGTCGTCCATGTGGTCCCGTTTGAATGAATAGGCGGGATTCCTGAAGCATGAGCGTCACGTTGTGTGTGGGGTCACCATGACCGCTGTTCGTGTCAACGTGTCTACTGCTTTGGAGGGTTGCGAAGAACTTGGGTACTCTGTGGCAACTGTCGTACCTGAGCGGTTCCCCCTGTTCCATGTGCTCCTGGATTACATTAGCCTCTGAAGCCAAAAAGTCGGCGAGAGAGGCAAGTTCTTCAGGGGTCAGATTGTCGATCTTCAGAATCATTTTCTTTCCTTCCAACAAGGCACAGCCTTGAATGAATTAGTACTGCAGTACAACTGCACGCACTAGGGTCTATCTTAAAAATAGCACAGATTGGACAAATGTCAAGATGGAAGATATAAAGAAAAACCCCGACATGCGGAGTTTTTCTTAAACTAATTTTGTTTCTGATTAAGGATTCATCTGAGCAATACCTTGTTGCATAGTAACCACGTTAACTTGTTGCTGATCTAGGAATGTAACCATTTGCTGGAACAGTGCTGGTGTAACATCTAGTTGGTAGTTCAGGTCGTCTACTTGGTGGAACATTAGTATGAGCCATGTTCTATTGTTTCTAGCAGAGTCAACCCATGTCTGGAACTGTGCAAATGTTGTTGTGTTGTTGATCTCCTGTATCTGTAGAGCAAACTTATCTGTATCTTTTAGGTTGTATCCAATGTCTGTACTTCTTGCTCCAATGTAACCAGCATTTTGAGTTATTTGCTGAACAGTTGGATTGTAGTTTCCATAAGGATATACAAATGTGTTTACTGGTGTAATTCCAAGATTAATTAGTTCAGTTCGTGAGTCTACAATTTCAGTTGTTGCTTGCTGTGTTGTTACTGCATTTAGATCTGCGTGTGTTCGTGTGTGAGAACCAACTTCGTGGCCTTCTGACTGAAGCTGTTGAATCTGAGCTTGAGTCATGTATACAAGCACTCTGTTTAGATCTACGTTATCAAGTGTAATTTCTCCTACACTTTGTAGACTGTGATAAATAGATACGTTTTTCAGGTTGTTGTGTAGGTAGAAAGTATAGTTGAATGTAGTCCAGTTTGAAGCAGGAGCAAGTGTTCCAACTTGTTCTATTACAACAGAGTCATCACTAAGTGTGTACTTTGCCATGATGTTTGTTGGCGTGTCAGACTTGTAGCTACCAGAGTATGTGTATTGCTGACCTGAGATAGCTGTTGTATCAACTGGCATCCAATACGCTTCACCACTAGTGTAGTTTGTCATAGACACTTTTACTGCTGCTGAGTTTGCAACACCCGGAACAGGGTATGTGAATACCGCATTATTTGATCCTGTTGAAACTTTTGACCACATTAATGGTGTAGTTGCATCTCCAACAGTAACTTCTTCAAAGTTTGGATTGTTCAATCTGTTATTTGGAACTGCTTCTATTGTTTCTAGTGACATTACATAGAATCCAGCTTTCATGTTTACCGCGTTTAGGATAGGTCTTGCGTTATCGTATTGTGACAACCATCCATCATCGAAAGTAAGTGAAACCATTCCTTGTGTAAAGTTGTTGCCAGTAGAAGTTGCGCTATCGTCTGATAGATAGTAGTTATCTACCTCAAGGAAACCAACACTGTTAATAATGTGGAAGATTGTCATTGATACTGCTCCTGGAGGAATTACAACTGTAGTGTTTGATGTATTCCAAGTAGCAGAAGCAGGTAGGGTAACCATATCTCTGTATTGAACTGAGCTATCTGCGTAAGTAAATCTTGCGGTAACTGTAGTCTGCACATCAGACTTGTATTGTTCTCTGAATAGGTAAATGTCTCCTGCAATTACTGGTGCATCTGCGAAGAACCATTTTGCATCACCATCTGTGTAAGAAGTTACGTCAATTCTTGCGCCCCTTGCTCCGTCGATTCCTGCAACAGGGTATGTGTACACTGCATTGTTTGTACCCCAACCACCATTGAACCAATTTTCTGGCATAGCAGAGTTTGCACCTGATACGGTTTCTAGAGATGGGTTTAGAATTATGTTTGCTCCTGGAGGCACTATAGGTGCATTATACACTGTAATTGAAACTGGAGACGCATTACCGATGTTTCCGGCTGCATCATCAGCATAAGCTGTAATGTCATGTGCTCCATTTGTTACTGTTGATGTATCGATAGTAAATGAATATGGTGATGTATTGTCTATACCAATGTTTTCACCATCTATCATTAGGTGAACACCCTGAACACCAACATTGTCATTTGCCGTAACATTAACTGTCATTGACCCACCAATTGTCGATCCAGCACTAGGTGATGTAATCGAAACAGTCGGAGGAAGCATATCAATAACTGGGTTATTAATATTTACGTTTATAGTTGTTGTCGCAAAGTTTCCTGATGTGTCAGTAGCTCTTGCTGTAAAAGTATGTGTAGCGTTTGTAAGCTGTGTTGTATCAAGGCTCCATACTGCAGGTGAAGTAGAGGATAGCGATCCAAAAGTTGCTCCATCAATACTAAGTCCAATAGATGCTAGAGCAATATTGTCAGCTGCATTTACTGTGACATTTATTGTGCTTGATGCGTTGCTGTTATCTGCAGGTGAGACAAATGAAACTGTAGGTTTTGTTGTGTCAGCTGTAGTGTTGTTTACTGTTACATTTGCAACAGTAGTTGTTGCTGTGTTTCCTGCTGCGTCTCTAGCTCTTGCGTGTACTAAGTGGCTACCATTTGTTGTAGAAGCTGTATTCCAAGAGATTGAGAATGGTGAAGTTGTATCTTCTGCTCCAAAAGCTCCGCCATCAAGGAAGAATTGTACTCCTGTAACACCAACATTATCATTTGCATTTGCTGACATATTAACTGTGCCAGAAACTG
>CAYRHZ010000015.1:0-9130 GCA_964424295.1 uncultured Candidatus Saccharibacteria bacterium
CTGTCTACCCTCTCCTCCTCCGTGTGGGTGGTCAACTGGGTTTTGAGCAGTACCTTTAACTGTAGGTTTGATACCAAGCCATCTACTTCTTCCCGCCTTACCTAGGTTTACTAGTCTGTTTTCGTTGTTTGAAACTTCTCCAATAGATGCCCATGCAGTGTCCTTAACTTTTCTTACTTCAGTCGAAGGAAGTTTTATATCTACCATCCCAGCGTCCTTTGCAATTAGCTCTACAAAGTTTCCTGCAGATCTAGCCATTTTTGCTCCTCCAAGAGGCTTAACTTCAACGTTGTAAATGAAAGTACCTGTATTGATATTTTTAAGTTGTAGTCTGTTTCCAGGTTTTTGTTCAGCGTTGCTTGATGTAACTCTAACATCACCAACTCTAACTGATGCAGGAAGAAGAACGTATCTCTTCTCTCCATCGTGATATTGAGCAAGACCTATGAAACCAGATCTGTTTGGGTCGTACTCTACTGTTTTAATAGTGTAAGGAACATCTATTTTGTCGTATTTAAAGTCTATCTCTCTAAAAAGTCTCTTGTGTCCTCCTCCCTTGTGACGAGTAGTAATTTTTCCGTGATGGTTTCTTCCCTTCTTTCTTCTAAAGCCGTGAGTAAGAGACTTTACTGGTTCGTTTACAGTCACAAAATCACCAAATGAAATTGTTGTCATTCCTCTTCTTGATTTTGATGTTGGTTTATATCGTTTCATATTGGTATTTTTCTAAAATTATAGGTTCTCTATTTTTGTACCAGCTTTTAGATAAACGTATGCTTTCTTGTAAGAAGCCTTGCTTCCTCTTTTACCTCTAACAAACACGTTCTTTGCAGGAATAGTAACTGTAGCAACTTTCAAAGGAACTATCTTGTATTTTTGCTCAAATGCCTTAGCGATTAGTACTTTAGAAGATCTAGCGTCTACCTCGAAAACATATACTGATTTTTCTGCAGAAAAAGTAGCTTTTTCAGTAATGTGAGGTCGAAGTATTACGCTGTTTAAATCTTTTTTCATAATATTTTATTTCTTTACTGAAAGTTTCTCTGTTATTTGCGGAAGGCCTTTTTCTGGATTTGAAATAACAATGTACTTGTATTTCATCAAATCAAGTGGACTCATGTTTCTGATTTCGTCTACCACCAAGTTACTCATGTTTCTAAAGCTTTTCTCTGTAGAAGAGTCCTTTGAAGGAAGTGCGATATATGCTGAATTTCTCTTTTTAGATAGGATATCTTTGTAACCATCTACCTTTGAGAAAGATCGCAAAACCTCTACCGCATCTTTTGTCTTTGGAGCTTTCATAGTTAGGTCATTAACGAAGAACAAGTGACCCTTGTTTAGCTTTGCAGAAAGAATAGTGTAAAGAGCTTTCGCCTTCATTTTCTTATTTATCTTTCTATCAAAATTTTTGTCGTTTCTAGGGCCGTGAGTAACTCCTCCGTGTCTCCATAGTGGAGAACGTGTAGAACCGTGTCTAGCTCGTCCTGTACCCTTTTGTTGCCATGGCTTTATACCTCCTCCAGAAACCTCACCTCGCATTTTTGCATGAGCAACGTTTGTTCGAGCTGAAGATTCCATAGAAGTAACAACTTGGTGAACCAAGTCTGCATTCCAAGTTAGTCCAAAAACGTTTTCTGGTAGATTGAAAGATCCAGTCTCTTTTCCTTTAATATCAAAAACCTTTGCTGAAAGAGAACCTTTTTCTTTTACCTTTGTATTCTTTTTTACTGCTTTTTCTGCCATTGTATTATTTAAATTAACCTAGGATTTCTACTAGAGTTCCTCTTCGTCCGGCAACTGCTCCTCGAACATAAACTTCGTTTGCCTCGGCATTAATGCCAACTAGAGTAAGGCCCTTTGATGTTATAACATCTCCACCCATTCTTCCTGCCATTCTCTTTCCTTTAGCAACTCTTCCTCCGTCTCTTCCTCCTCCTCCAATAGAACCAGGCTCTCTTTCAGAGTGCTTTTGACCGTGAGATCGTGGTCCTCCTTTGAAACCGTGTCTTTTTACAGCACCTTGGAAACCTTTTCCTTTTGAAATACTAGATAGAGTAACCATGTCTCCTGCAACAAATGAAACTGGAACTGTCTCACCAACTTTAAAAGATGAAACATCATCCATTCTAAATTCTACTAGATGCATGAAGTTCCCCTCTTTCATGTGCCCCTTCATAGCTTTGTTAATATTTTTTGCAGCTCGAGCACCGAAACCTACTTGCACAGCATTGTAGCCGTCTGTTTCAACAGTTTTAACTTGAGTAACAACCATAGGACCTGTTTTTAAAACAGTTGCTGGATGCACAATACCCTTCTCGTCGAAGATTTGTGTCATATTAACTTTTGTTCCCAATAGGAATTTCATAAAATTTTATTTATTTTAGAGACATTTTTCGGACAGTAATGAGAAAAGAATTTTCTCAACATTGCCCATCGCTAGTCTCCACTAAAAAAGCCATTTAAGGCGATTTGCATACATTAGCAGAAAGTGAATTTAATATCAAGTGCCAGGTAAACAAGCAGGACTAAATCTCTTTCTCACCAATACCTTTTCAGAAACACTCATTTTTCCAGCGAAAAATTCGTTCTAGTCCTCAGCCTTGATCCGTCAAGAACGGGGTGCCTTGACGGAACCAGCTCAAGGCTTGCGGGTGTTCTGAAAAGGTATTGTCTCAACGAGATTTAGTCTTAGCATTTCAAAACTTTCATAATTTGAGAGAAGGTCGCGGATAAAACAAAAACCAATTCCGAAGGTGTACATTTAGTACTCTGCCGGAATTGGTTTTTGAATTTAGCCGATGAGATTGGCCAAATTTGGAAGTTTTAGTTTAAATTATCTTTACGTCGATGTTCACTCCTGATGGCAATGACAGGTTTGTCAGTGCTTCCATGATCTTTGGAGTAGGGTTTAAAATGTCTATTACTCTCTTGTGAACTCTCATTTCAAACTGCTCTCTAGCGTTTTTATATACGAATGAAGATCGGTTTACAGTGTATTTCTTTATCTCTGTAGGAAGAGGAATAGGTCCTTCTACCTTTGCATCGTATCTAAGAGCTGTATCTATAATCTGCTTTACAGAAACGTCTAGAATCTTATATTCATAAGCTCGAACTCGTATTCGAAGCTTTGAAATAACATCTGGATTAGATTTAGCTTTTGCAGCTTTTGGTGCAGCTTTCTTTGCTCCCGCCTTTTTAGTTGTTTCTTTTGCTGTCATGTCAATTAATGTGATTAGAAGAATATAGCAGATATCGTTTTTTTATTCAAGTGTTTCCCCCTTACAAAACAAAAAACCACCTAGATGGTGGTTTTTTGAAAACTTATAAAGTTTAATTATGCAACGATCTTTGTCACAACTCCCGCTCCCACAGTCTTGCCTCCTTCTCGAATAGCAAAGTGTGTTTGGTCTTCTAGAGCAACTGGTGCTACTAGTTTAACCTTGAATGTAACTGTATCTCCAGGCATAACCATTTCTACTCCCTCGTTTAGAGTCACATCTCCTGTAACGTCTGTAGTTCGGATGTAGAATTGAGGTTTGTATCCAGAGAAGAATGGAGTGTGTCTTCCTCCTTCTTCTTTCTTTAGGATGTAAACTTCAGCTGTAAACTCTGTATGAGGAGTCACTGACTTAGGTTTAGCAAGAACTTGTCCTCTGTGAACTCCGTCCTTTGCAGCACCTCTAAGTAGGATTCCTGCGTTGTCTCCAGCTTGTCCTTGTTGTAGAGACTTGTTGAACATTTCAATACCAGTAACTGTGTATTTTTGTGTGTCATGTAGACCAACACATTCAATTTCCTCTCCAACCTTTACAATACCTCTTTCGATTCTTCCTGTTACCACTGTTCCTCTTCCTTCAATAGAGAAGATATCTTCAACTGGCATTAGGAAAGGCTTATCTAGATCTCTTTCTGGAACTGGGAAGTATGTATCTAGAGCGTTTGCTAGCTCCATAACTTTCATTGCCCATTCGTCAGTGTTGTCCTTTGATTCAAGAGCTTTTAGTCCTGAACCTCGGATAACAGGAGCTCCTGCTCCGTCGAAACCTTGTTTTGTAAGCAATTCTCGAACTTCTTCTTCAACCAGGTCGATAAGTTCCTTATCAGGCACCATGTCGCATTTGTTTAGGAATACGATAAGTTTTGGAACTCCAACTTGCTTAGCCAAAAGAACGTGTTCTCTTGTTTGTGGCATAACTCCGTCTGTAGCTGCTACCACTAGTACTGCACCGTCCATTTGAGCGGCACCAGTAATCATGTTTTTGATGTAGTCGGCGTGTCCAGGCGCATCCACGTGAGCGTAGTGACGAGTAGGTGTTTCGTACTCGTTGTGAGAAAGAGCAATAGTAATTCCTCTTGCCTTTTCTTCAGGGGCCTTATCGATACCATCGATACCTACAACCTTTGCGCTGTAGCCTGCTCCTGCTCGAGACAATACTGCTAGTATTGCCGCTGTTAATGTTGTCTTTCCATGGTCAACGTGACCGATGGTTCCCACGTTAATGTGTGGTTTTGATCTATCGAAATCTGTCATTTTATTTATATGATTAAGTCACAGAACTTCCAAATTTGACGAACTCCTCGTCTCGAATTTGAAAATGTTCGTCACCTTAATATGTATAAGGCTCCTCGCATTTCCAAACTCTCAACTTCGGATTTCGTCCAAATTATGAAAGTTTTTGTAACGGATTAATAATGCAAACTACCATTTTGGAAACTCCAAAAACTTAACGTTCGAGATGCTAAATTTTGGGAACTTACCAAGAAAACACCGACTAAAAATCGCGCAATCGCGACGAACTAAATATTAGACAAAAAAACAAAAATAGTCAACTTTGGCGAAAACTTAGATTTTAATCAAAAGGTCACTTTTAAGATTCTTTCTTTCTTCTAGTACCATTTTCTCAAAATTTGGTATTTTGGCTTGTAAAAAGCCCATAACATCATCCGGAGTAGTGGTGTCTTCGTCTAAAAGTAGGTCAAATTCTATCTGTTCTTTTTCTGTAAGTATATCGAGAGATTTAACGAGAAGAGCCTGGTAGATGATTTTTCCAATTCTTTCCACCATTTCCACCTGTTTAGATTCTGGAAGTGACTCCAGACCCCACTCTTTTACTATATCGCTAGGTAAAATATTTTTCATAAATTAATTTGTGAAATCAAAAGTTTTTGCTTTTATCAACTTATTTATATGCTTGAATGCCCTCTCATATGCGTTGTCCTCTAGAAACCATCCCGTCTTCAAATCTGGATTTATTTTAATCTCCGGAACACCATGAACTAGTTTTCCTTCTGCAATTTGTTTTCCGTTCAGTAGAATTCTTATCTGATCAGGATCAGCAAGAGGTACGTGATGTGTAACATATATTTTACCACCTTCAAAAGATTCCGCTATAGGCTTTGGCCCAAAAAAATCTCTTTTCACATCTGCAAGAAAAGCTTGATTGAAAGCACTTCTCTGTTCAATATATTTTTCACCATCTTGAAACGCGTCATTTAGAACTAATATTTTTCTATCACCTATCAATTCTTCATGCGCCAAATTTACTCCGTCGTACATTATTCCCTTACTCATCACCCCCTCTTTATCTAATACTTCTCTTACATCAACAAATTTTCCATTATCTAGAGGTATGTGTTTTTCTATTTCTCCAAAATCTTCTGCTGGCAAAGCTGGAGCTGAAGGCACACTTTCGTCCACAGAAACTGTAGATTCATTTGCAGAAATATCTGCCTGCTCAAGTGAGATTTTAGAAATAGCTTTATCACCACCAAAATCTAGGTCAGATTTTTTAACCCCAAAAGGTTCCAGAGCCTCTGGTGAAGAAGCTCCCTCTCCAAATTTTACTTTGGTAACATCATCACCAATTACTCCTTTTGGATACATAGATTTAGCAAATCTTTCTGTAGTGTATTCCCCATCAAATTTATGAAACTCTCCGCTCTCCGCATCAAACATAATCTGTTTTTCTCCGTCTAGATGTTCATAATAAACATTTCCCTTTTCATCGAGTCCAATATGTTCACCCTTAAAGCCCATTCCAATTGCATTGTGTTCGGCGTCGTAAAAACCAAATTGTTTAGCTAATTCGATTGGAGTTTTCTTCATTATCTCATCAAGTTCTGCCGGAGGAGTGCCGTCATACTTTCCAATTATATCGGCCTTCAGGTTGTGCATATCCTCTATAAAACCTTTTGAAGAAAGCTCTACTGCTGTAGGCACAATTCTTTCAGGCTGAGTTTCTGTTTCTGTTGTAGCTTCCTCAGTACTTTCTACACCAACTTCTGCTTCAGATTCGACAGCAACGGTAGGTTCTTCTGTTTCTCCGACCTCTTCCACACTATCTGGCTCAGACTCTATAATCAGAGGATTGGGATTAATGTCTTTAGAAACTTCGGGGAACATACTCCCCTTCAGTCCACCAGCTGGACTAGTCGGGTCTATACCATCTGGGCCTGTAGGTCCCCCAGCATAAACAAAAGGTGGCTCTGGCTCAGCTGAAGCACCACCAAAACGCTTAACGTACTCACTGGCTGTATTTTTTGCATCACTTAACATACTTTCGCCTCTGTCCACTAGACCCCTAGTAGTTTCTTTTACTGCATCCGCGGTACTATCAACAAGACTTCCAGATTCAATTGTCGCTCCTAGGCCCGCTCCGGCCATTGTTAACAGTTTGTAAAGTTTCTTTCTTTTCTCTGCGTTTGTTTCTCTTTGCCACGCCCGTAGAAGCATTTTTTCTTTTTCTTGAAAATTTTCAGCATTTATTCCACTAAGGTACTCCTGCATGTTATCCTCTTTGTTTTCAAAACGAAGTTTTCTTTTTACACCGTCAAATGTTTTATCAAAAACTTTTCCTGCCGCTTCTGATGCAAGTCCCCCAACACCCATCCTAACCATTCCCTTTGCTACTCTGTATCCACCGTATGACGCCGCTGCACCCAAACTCAAACCTCCAAAGCCAACCATACCCGCACTTATCAAAGCGCTACTAATTACCAGTCTTTGTCTTGGACTAACTTTTCTTAATGCCTTTAGTCCCTTTACTAGTATTCCCTGTTCAAGAGGTGGAAGTGAACTTTCCATTGAACTATTTAATGCTTCAAATTCTTTTTCTATCGCACTTAAAAGCGCTTCTCTTTTATCTGCAATTTCTAAACTAGGAACTCCTAAAATTTTTCCTGCTTCGCTATTCTCTGGAATATTATTTAAATGCGCAAACTTTTTTTCTCTTGCGTTCAAATATGTCCTTTCCGCATCTTTCAATTCTTGTGGCTCATCTATTTCCGGAAGTTGTTTTTCTATACCAAAATCAGCCAGAGTTCTTTTAAGCAACCCTTTCCTTTTTCTAATTTCATTTTTCCATTCTTTTAGTTGAGATGCATATACCCCTCTCGCTCTTTCGAGTTCAGCATTAATCTTTTCTTGAGCTTCAGTCTCAGCAGCACTTTTATCTGGATTACTTACCGGAGCTTCTACTGGTTTTGGCTCAACGCTTTCTGGAGTTGCGCCACCCGCTAAACCAGTTCCACCAGAAAGATGTGCCCCACCTGTGTAAACATAATCAGCCAAAACAAAAATTGCCCCATTAAACCTATGGGCATTTAATTGCCCATAATGATTGTATAGTTCAATTGCAAGATCCTTAGAATTAACTCTGCCTTCATCTAGTAGTTTTTTTGTTATTGCAATTTTGTATAAGGTATCAAGTTCGTCTAGTGCAGACATGTCCAGATGTAACCTGGTTTCATACTCTCTCAACTTTAATGAAAGTTTACCTTTCGTGGCTTCGTCTTCATCTTTAACTTCAATAGTTTCGTCTTTTATCCAATCAAAAATAGAAGCACTTTCTGTATTATTATTTATGACAGGAGTTTCTGGAGTGGCAGCTACTTCTTTTTTGTCATCACTACGAACAACATCAAAGGCTCTATGCCCGTCTACTGTTGTTTCTCTTAGTCCGACTATTTCAGAACGGGTGCTTGGTTCAGAAACTGGAACATCCAGAACTGTTTCAGGAGAATCGTTGCTCTCACTTACAGGAACTTCTTCTGGTTCAGAAACAACAGGAGTCTCTGTCTCGTTTAAATGCAGATCGATATCTCTATTTGCATCAACATCAGATTTCTCTAATTGATTATTTAAAACATCAAAATGTGGTTTAGGTTTTGGAGTAGATTCTGTCATGTCACCATATTATATCTCTAACAAGTTTTACTATCAAACAAAAGTACGAAATTATCGGGATAAGTCGTTAATAAAATAAAAATCCCACATATTGTGGGATTTTTATTTTAATTTATTTTCTAGATTCAACGATTGTTTTCTCTACGTTTGGTGGTACAACCTCGTAGTGATCGAATTCCATTTGAACACTTCCTCTTCCCTGTGTCATAGATCGGATATCAGTTGTGTAACCGAACATTTCAGAAAGAGGCACTTTAGCGTGAATAACTCTTAGCATTCCTCTCTCATCCATTCCTTCTATTTGACCTCGTTTTCCAGAAAGTGAGCCTGTGATGTCTCCCATGAACTGCTCTGGCATGATAGCTTCAACTTTCATGATAGGTTCTAGAATAACAGGTCGAGCTTTTTTAGCTGCTTCTTGGAAAGCTTGAGAAGCTGCAATCTTGTAAGCGATTTCAGATGAGTCCACATCGTGGTATGAACCGAAAGTTAGGTCGCAAGAAATGTTTACCATTTTGTAACCAGCAACGATTCCTCTTTCCATAGCTTCATATACTCCTTTTTCAACAGCAGGAATAAATTCTTGTGGAATAACACCTCCTTTAATGTTATCGATGAACTCAAAGTCTTCATATCTCTTAACGTTCTTTGGAATTTTTGCCCCTTCTTCAATAGGTTGCAATGGTTTGATAGTAAGCTTAACATGACCGTATTGTCCCTTACCTCCTGTCTGCTTGATATATTTGTGCTCTGCCTCTGCTTCTCCAAGAATTGTTTCTCGGTACGCTACTTGAGGTTTACCTACATTTACTTCTACACCGAACTCTCTTTTCATACGATCAACCATAATCTCAAGGTGAAGCTCACCCATTCCTGATACGATAGATTCTCCAGTATCTGTGTTTGAAGAAATAACGAAAGTTGGATCTTCATCAGAAAGTTTCT
>CAYRHZ010000016.1:0-8821 GCA_964424295.1 uncultured Candidatus Saccharibacteria bacterium
GATGTCTACTTAAAACGGAACTGGAAGAGACGAGGAAGTTGTCGTCGACATTAAGGGGTTCCACGGAACACCCTTGGTCATCACCTTCATCCTGTGTGCGATCGCTGTCATTCTGGGGTTCATTCTCCAGCTGACATTCGACATCCAGGATCTCGGCTGGATCATTCTCATCACGAGCATGATCTACGTCGCAATTTCGTTCAAGACCGTACAGCAGGAAGAGATCGCTCTCATCAGGCTGTTCGGCCAGGGCATTTACCGCGTTGATGCGGGACTTGTCTTTGTGCCGTGGGGGTTCATGACCCTCGACCGTGAAAGCAGACTGGATTTCCAGGATGTCTTTCCCGGGCCCGATGACAAGATCTTCTACGGAGACCTCGAGAAAGAAGGCGCGACTATCCCCCCAGGGATGCTCAAACCTATTCGAGTACTCTTCGGACCACCGAAAGAAGGCGACGAAGTGCCAGACCCGAAGTACGCCCCCTACCACAAACAAATGGTGGTGGGCGTCAAGTTCGGGGTGAACTGGTACATCTACGATCTTCTGAAGTTCCGAAACACCATCGGCAACGTCGAGAAGGCACGTACCCAGCTGCAGGCAACTGCGAAGGGTGTGTTCCAGAGCCAGTTTGCGAAAGCCACACCGGCCATCATCGCAATGCGACTCGAAACTGAGTCGGGTGTCCTCGAAAAAGCACTCGATAAGGTAGTTAAAGCTTGGGGCGCCAATGTCATTTCGTCGCCCATCGAAGCACTGGACTTCAGTCATTCTCTGAACAAGAGTGTGACACGCACTGGTGAAGTCGAGCAGGAAGCACTCCAGCTCGGCATCACAACAACTGCAGAAGCGAGTCAGACACGCGAGATGGGTAAGGCGAAAGCCGAAGCCAAGCGCAACGACGTCGACGTCGACATTCACAAGGTGAAGGGTGAGCTTACGGCAAGGGCCGAAGGCATGAAAGCCATCAAGGGCCTGGCCGGCGACGAAGTCGGCATGAAGGTTCTCGAACTGGAAACGGCACGAGCCGGCCTCCAGGGCAACCCAAACATGACAATAATCGCAGGGTCTGAAGGATTCGCATCTACGGCAGCTTCCCTCGGGAAGATCTTCCGTGGAGATGAGAACAAGGCCAAGGAGAAGAAGTAGCATGAAGATGTTCTGGAACAACTACCATTGGCACATGCTTTTGGTGGTGGTCATCTCGATCATCATCTACAAGACTGTGTCGATGAAGGTCCTCGGAAAGAAGCTGACTGGAGGGATTGGGTCACTGGCTCAAGCCCTCAAGTCGGCTGACAAAGGGTCGATCTGGTCCAGATTCTGGGCCAATCGTCACTGGGTTCTGGGAGTTGTAGGGGTTCACTTGCTGTTCCTCTACTTCGCACCCAAGATCTGGCTCTGGCTCGCAAGCCACAGCCTGTTCTGGGTAGACCATGTCGTCATCGCGGTCGTGGTCCTCGCAATGCGCGAGGAATTCACCACGACTGTCGGCAGAAAGACACGGTCAGTCATTTCCGATGCAGGGCTCTTCGTTCTCGTGGCGCTACTCATCGGAAACATCGTGCAAGGCTTCGGCCTGTACGACGTCTGGAAGAGCGTCGACATCGAGAAGAAAGAAGTAGTGAAGGAGGTTTCAAAAGCAAAGACTCTCACCAAGGCGCAAGTCGAGGTGAAGAATCGAGCGGGAGAGATTTTCAACGCAAACCTTTCTACCGAAGTTGCTCGGAGGCTACTCAACCTCGTAGAGGAAGAGTCGCACTTCCGGCAGTTCGGAGATGACGGCGAAGTCCTGCGCAATGGCACTGCAATATGTGCCGCGCAGATCAAAGAAGACGTGTGGGGGGCGGATGCCAATAGACTCGGCTACAACCTCCACACTCTCGATGGCTGTCTCAACATGGCAGTCTGGATCACGAAAAACAGCAAGCAAGGTATCGATGCGTGGAAGGCGTCCTTCGAAAAGCTCGAGGCACGCCCAGACGAAACCGACACCTTCATCGCTCCGATCGGAGAATGGAGCGAAGTACATGAGGTCATGGCCAACTGCGAATGGATGATCAACCGTGAGATTCACATCCAGGACGATCAACAGATCGCAGAGGACTCTGACCAGTTCCACACGTTCTTTCCGGGACAGATTCTGAACCTCGACACCAAGACGTTTCGAATCCGTTCCCCCGCTGTACCTGCGGGTAAGATGAAGTACACGTGCCGGTAGAAACCGGTACAACGCGAACGCGGACCGCCCCTAGGGGTAGTCCGCGTTCTTTGCTTTTATGAAACTATATAGTTTTCCTTAAGGTAGGTATTGTTGAGCTCCAGGTGGTAGACTTGCGCGATTTATACCGAAAGTAGCGAGTGTAAAGCGTATCAAGCCATAAACTGAAAACATTATAACAAGGCCCATAATCCCCCATAATATAGCACTCCAAGCTTCATCTCTGCCTTTATCACCAGCTTCCAATGAAAGAAAGCGTACTGTGTTGTAGAAGAGATACGTTACACCGAGGGTAAACAAGAGTATAACGAATGGGTTTAGTATCAGATTAATAAACCTATTAAGAAAAGGTATTATAGTAAGCATCTAAAATACTAAGGAATTGGAATTGATGGAACTGCGATAGTTGAAGTAGAGCTGATTCCAAATGTTGTCTGTAGGAAGAACACTAGTCCGTAAACTGATGCCATAACAGCGATAGCAATAACACCGTAGATCATGATGCTTCTGCCTTCTGCTGCACCCTTTGCATCTCCTGCTGCAAGAATGTATTTTGCAACTCCCCAGAAGAAGTAAACGATAGCCAAACCGAAAATGATTGGACCCAAAGTTCTAACAATAACACCAAACTGGTTTACCAGTGCGATGATGTTAGTAAGTGCCTGTGCAGACGCTATGATAGGCGCTACAAACGACAGTGAAACCAAAATTGCTTTTTTCATTTTTTTATTTTCGAACTTAATCGATTAAATTTACAATATTAATGTGTAATACCAATATTATATTATAAAACTACATAATTACAAGGATACTGTGGATAGTGCGAGTGCTTGTGAAAGCCAATCAGATATTGAGAGCGAGACGAATAAAATTTATTAATCCAAAAATAGAAACGTATACAAAAATAGCAATCACTCCATAAATCATCCTATTTTTACCGTCGTTTCTTGTTTTTGCGTCATCGGCATTAGCAATAAATTGAACTCCTCCCCAGAAAAAATAAACTACACAAAGTCCAAATATTACATAGTTTAAGGGGCGAATAAGCCCCGCAAAGGCGTTTAGCAAACTTATGACACCTGTTTGTGCATAAGCAACAAAAGGAAAAACTAATGCTAAAAACCCTGCAATAAAACTTGTTTTATAATATTTTTGTACTATTTTCATATATTTATTAATTATGGTGTTGCGTTTGGTATTTGTATTAGTCCAGATGAGTTGCCTAGACCTAGATCAGTAGAAATAAAACTAACAATCACTCTAAATGAAACCAGAATAAATAGTGCCAAAACACCCCAGAGCATATAGCTTCTCCCCTTCTCTATTTCATCTTTACTGTCAGAGTTGAGTATAAACTTTGAAAGTCCCCAGAAAAACACGATAAATGCCATAGAGAAAAGTATAGGATTTAAAACAGACAAAATGGTAACAATATATCTAAAAACTCCTCCAATTGTACTCCCTGCTAAGTTAAAGCTTTGGGCCAATGTAAAAACTGGAGAAAACGCGTAAATAAAACCTAAAACACTTTCAATTTTTTTAAATTTACTCATTTTTTTATATTATGGAACTATAAGAGCTCCTACTGTACTTTGAACGACTTGGGCAATCCCAGCAGCTCCTAGCAGTATTCCTGCACCAATAAGTGACCAGAGAAGTCTTTGTTGTGCTTCTTCGATTTTCTTTGGATTGCCTTGTGCAGTTAGGAAGGTGAACCCCGCCCATATTATCCATATGGTTACCCCTACGGCTGCAATAGGCATAACTATGTTGTTTAGAATTGCATAAATCAAACCCATCAAAGTACAATTGGAACCGCAAGCAAAAGGATTTTGAATCTGGACACCAATATTTGTCGGTTGCGCCAAAGTAAGTGCTGGAACAAAAACAATCAATGCTACAAATAAAATTATAAAATATTTTTTCATATGTTTTTAATGTATTAATTTATGGAACAAAAACTGGGGTTACATTTAATATCGCTGGCGTAAGGAGAGCCCTAGCAATCAAAGTAACTATAAGATAGGCCGCCATCATAAAGAAAATTCCAATGGCAACTTTTGTTAACATTTGGTTGGCATCGCTTCTTTTTTTAGGGTTATCCCCTGACATCATGTAGTTGTAGCCTGCGTATGCAATAACCACAACCGAAAGTTGTATTGAAATAAGTATTGCATACCTTATTACTCTCTCTACTGCGCGAACCAAATCATCAAAGGTGCAGTTTCCATAAACTCCAGCTGCATTTACACACTCGTAAGTAATCCCGGTGTTTGGACTAGATTGTCCATGAAGAAAAGTTATAGGAAATAAAAAAAGAAATAATATTACAAAAGTTTGAAATAGCACGTGGAAAGTATTATTTGTTTTTATAGCACTTATCATATTATTTATTTTAATAGAGAACTGAGTTCTGCGTTTGCTCTAGAAATAGCCTCAAATTGTCGAAGCTTGCCACTTGTTATTCCCTCAATCATATCACGGAAAAGATTGGCTGTTGCGGTTGGTTCTGGATCAATCCATGACCTAGAAATCAGAGCTGAGCTATAAAACACAGATCTATATGCATCGCTTGGTCTGTTTGCGAGCATATCTCTTCTTACTGGAGGAAGACTTGTCACAGTTTCAAGAGCCTCAAGAGCTGGAACCTCGGTAAGGGCCATTATCGCTGTAAAAGCAGATGCCACATTCTTTGATTGTTTAGTAATAGACATTGTGTACATGTGTCCAAAAACTGTTTTTCTAGCAGTATTTCTGGTCTGAGGTACGTATGTCACATTAAAATTTAAGTTTGAATTCTTCTGCTGAATTGGGAAAATTTCGCTAGCAAAACCGATATACATTGCCAGGTTTCCACCAAGAAACATATTTAAAGAAGTAGGTAGAGACCTGTTCCATGTGTAATAGTTTGAAGTCGGGTTTGAAAACTGAGTATAAAAACTAATAGCAGAGTCGCTCGGAGGGACTGGCAAGTCATAAGGTAGATTGAAAGTAGAAACGACCTTGTCGCCAGACCTGCTTGTGATTGTTGTGCCAGCCTGTAACAATAGCATCGCTAAAATATCTTTTGAATTGGTTATGTTTCTAGATTCACCGAGAGCAATCACGCTTTGTAATACATTTCCACCAGAATCTTTTTTGGTCATTTTTTCAACTAGTGGATAAACTTGGTCCCAATACTCTGGGGGTTGAGAAACTAGATTATTTGTAAAAATATCTCTATTCCAATACATGACCATCGGGTCTATCATTAAAGGAACTGCCAAAACACCCTCCTTTGTTAGAAAGATTTCAGACTCCTCTATAAATTTACTCTTGAAAGTTCCCTCTGGCATATTTTTATAAGGGATTGTGAAAAGCTTGCTACTGTTTTTGTGCACAAAATCATCTCGAAGTATTACGATATCCGGCCCTGCTCCCTCTGCCAATGCCTCTATAAAGTCTTGATTAAAATCTGCTTGGTCCTTTTGTATGTAATTTACCGTTATTAGGTCGCTACCATCAAGTGTAGACGCTTTTATCAAAGCATTAAAAGCTGATTCTTCTATTGTCCCCCATACCACTAGATTGGCACCGGATCCACTAGACGAATCTCTTGAAAGTGCAAAAACGGTAATACCTATAACAATAAAAAACCCGAAAAGAATCATTACTGCCAACTGAAAAGCACTTAAATTTTTCATTTTATAGTTTTTTATAAATTAACCCGTAATGATGTGCACCCGCGCTTATTTCCCTGTCTAGGTGGAAACCCTTCTTTTCGAACAAACTCACGGCCGCTGCTTTAGACACGACAGACTTTGCCTCTGGGCCAAGACCTCCGAAAGAATCGCTCCAGTCAACCACAAGAACCCTTCCTCCAGGTTTTAATATTCTTTTTAATTCATCGACAGCAGTTTCTTTGTTTTCTAGTTGAAAAAGAATGTTTGAAAAAAATGCAAAATCAACCGAATAATCCCTTAGTTTTGTTCCATTCAGCTTATCAATATCCCCCCATATTACTTCTACATTAAATAAACCTTCCTTAACGGCGTTATTTTTCAATCTAGTAAGTGCATCCTTGTTTATATCTATAGAATATACTCTTCCTGTAGAAGCTAGGGCTCTGGCTATAGCGATACTATAATGTCCGGAACCAGAACCGAGGTCTGCGATTTCCATCCCAGGTTGGAGTGAGCATTGTTCAACATTTTTTACAGGATCAGAAAACATGTTTTTATAAAAAAACTGTAACTGCCAATTTGTTATTAACATAAAACTAGCGCCCTAAAACAATTTTTTTAATTACATCAAATATTGAAAGGAGTTTATAATCATCTATGTAGTACTTCTTCTCAAATTTTATTAGTCTATTTACGATAAAAATACTGATAGCACCTATTATGAGTCCGGTTATTACATCTGTAGCAAAATGCTGGAACATATACATTGTTCCAGTTGTCTGCATAACAAACCAAGGAATAGAAAGCAGGATTAGATAAGAAGAGAGCTCAAAAGAAAACCATACCAGCATTAGTCCCCAAGCGACATGCATACTCGGATTTGCACTCACACTTAGAAATTCTGAAGTTGGGGAGACCCAGTATGTGTCTAACCTTTCTACAAGGGCACGGTTATACTCTGTTGGAGGATATTTCTCTTTATATCCTTGTATATCCTCTGGAACGTCAATATTAAAGACATTTACCCTATACATACCGCTAGGATACATTACTGGCCATAGGTACCACAAAGGAAAAGTGACTAAAAACCCAATAAAAAAAGCAAAGACAAACTTTCTGAATACGTCTTTTTTAAAGAAAGTAACGAACAAAAATAGTTTTATCAATAAAAACAGATGTAGATAAGAATTTACTATAAAAACCTCTAGAAGATGACTGTAGTGACCTAGTTTTTGCAAAACAAATGGGGGGTAAGTTTTAAATACCAAGAAATCAAAGCTCATTATCTTTTTACTTATCTCTATTGACCGAACAGAATCAGCATTTTGAAAGACCCAAGAGGTTGTGAGGGCAACAGAGTAAGTTGTGAGAACTAAACACAGGATAATAAAAAATATGCTGTATATAGTTTTAAGACTGATATTATTTGAACTATTAAGTGTCTCTGGGTCTCTGGCTGTTGTAAACATAAAAACAACAAACCTCACGAATACAAACAAAATAAGTGGGTAAAAGAATAAATTTTCAAGAGACAAAACGTCCTTATTTACTGGAAAACTAGCAAGACCCGACTTGAGTAGCCCAGCGCCACCAAAAGCTATTGCTAGAAAGATAGAAGGCAATACGAGAACGTAGAATTCCAATGGCATTCTTTTGAGGAAGTGTTTCATGGAATTTGTTACCGATTATTATATTACTAAAACAGAATTATATCCATAAATTTTCTTCCACCACGAGAGTACTTCCAATTTCTAAAGCAAAGCTTAAGAAATTTAGGTCGCTCACCATATCCTTTTTAGAGCACGGATAAATCGTTGGTACGATTTTCCTCAAGTCTCGGCCTTCTTACAGAAGCTGTACACCTTTCGCTGCTACGTGCTCAAGGTCTTGCGAAATGATGTCAATCATTTCTCACCCGCCTGCGAAGTCTCTAAAAAGGTTATGGTTCAACAAAAATTTATTAAATCAAACTATGTAGATACGTAATTGAAAAATAGAACTTTCACAATCTGTGTTAAATTCAAATGTATAAATGAAAAGTAGCTCGGAGGATTTTTCACGAAGGTCGCGTATAAAATTCGAGCAACAAATTGAGGCGTACAGCTAGTACGGTGAAAGTTTTGTGAGAATTTTAGACGATGAGATTCGTGAAAAAGACCCGAGTGTTATAAACAAATGAGGGATGCGATTGAGTCACCGTCGCGTAGCTTCATAATTCTAACTCCCTGAGTTTGTCGTCCTAGAACTGGAATTTCTTTTGCATCTACGCGTATAACTTGAGATTTTTTAGAAATAGCCACTATCTCCCCTTCGCCTTCAGCAAAAACTTTTGCAGAAATAATGTTTCCAGTTTTTGGAGTAACATTTGCTGTTTTTATACCACTTCCACCTCTGTTTTGAACTTTGTATTCATCTATATCTGTACACTTACCGTAACCGTTTGCAGAAATTACCATAATAGAGCCGTTGTTTAGTGAATGAGAAACTGTCTCTGCAGATATAACCTCATCACCCTTTCCAAGCTTGATAGCCCGAACACCCATAGCTGTTCTACCCATTTCTCGAATGTCGGCCTCTTTAAAGTGAATAGACTGGCCTTTTGAAGTAACTATCATGACTGTATCTTTTGGGTGTGTGAAAGACGCTGAAACAAGTGAGTCCCCTGCATCCAGTTTGATAGCAATAATTCCAGAAATACGTACGTCGTGGAAACTTGCTGTAGCAACTCTTTTTGCAACACCCTTTGAAGTAACCATCATGAGTGAAGAATCTGATTTTTTAACTTCTTTTGGCATCGGAAGAATAGAAGTAATCTTCTCTCCTTCAGTAAGAGGAAGGAAATTCATAATACTCTTTCCCTTTGTAGCCCGACGACCTTCTGGGATGTCATACATTTTTGTTTGATAAACCTTTCCTTTGTCTGTAAAGAATAAGAGATCT
>CAYRHZ010000017.1:0-6945 GCA_964424295.1 uncultured Candidatus Saccharibacteria bacterium
AGTATTGTTGTTACTGATTTTTTTGAGGTATAATTACGTAAATGAATCTCAAGAAAATATTCAAAGCTTTTCCTCCGCCAAAGTTTCTCAATATTCCTTTTGCTGGAATATCTATTTCAGATACTTCTATTAGATGCATGAAGTTTGCTAAAAAAAACGGCAAACATTACTTGGAAAAATTTGCTGAGAGGCCTTTGGCGAAGGGGGTTATAGTTGATGGTCAAATAAATAATATTGAAGAGGTGGTAAACGTTCTGTCCGGATTAAAAGATGAAATAAAACTGCAGTACGTAAAAATGTCACTTCCAGAAGAAAAAGCATATCTTTTTACTGCCAAAATACCTATGGTAGGAAAGGATGAAATCAGAAGTGCTGTAGAGTCTAAAATGGAGGAGAACGTGCCAGTCTCACCAATGGAGCTAACTTTTGATTACAAACTATTTGAGAGACCAGAAAAAGACCTTATAGATGTCGTCGTTTCTGCTTTGCCAATATCTCTTATTGATACTTATGTAGAAATCGCAGAGAAATCTGGACTCTCTCTACTCTCTCTTGAAATAGAATCACAGGCGGTTACAAGAGCTGTTGTTCCAATGGGTGTAGACAAAACTGTGCTTACAATAAATTTTAACGCTGAAAAGGTGGGATTGTATATTTCTGCTGCTAGGGTAGTTAGATTTACATCTACGATTTCTACGAGAGGAGAGAATGCGAATAATCCTGCTTATTTAATGCAGGAGATAAAGAAACTTTATACATACTGGCACACACTGAAAGAAAATGTTGATAAACCGGAAAAACAAATAAGTCAGATATACATTTGCGGAGAGGGTTTTGACGAGGGAGTGGTTTCCTATATTGAAAGTCATAGTAAAACTCCGACAAGCTTCGCAAATGTTTGGATAAATGCGTTTGATATAAATAAATCAATCCCCGAAATTTCTTTCAATGATTCTTTGAAGTATGCGGGCGCGGTGGGATTGTCTCTTCCTTCAAAAATATTTATATAATATATGTTTAATCTACTTCCAGAGAATTTAAAAAAGCAGATAACAAAAGAGTATAAGCTCAGGCTTTTTATAGTGGTCATGTTCTCACTAATAATTGTTCAGGCATCATTTCTAGTTTTTCTATTTCCGAGCTGGCTGGTTTCTAATTATAAGGAAAAGGACTTTTCATCAAGAAATGATGAAGTTAATAAATCACTTTCAGCTCTTGATATAAGCTCTACCACAGCTTTTATTAAATCTTTAAATGCTAGGCTTGTTGTGATAAATGATGGGCTAGAGTACCCAAGGCTTGTTCCAGTTGTCGATACCATTCTTTCAAAAAAAACCCCTTCGATTAAAATTGGTGCCATATACTACACTTCAAATAGCGCAACAACAGGAACTCTGACCGTAAGCGGGGTAAGTAGTACCAGAGAAGCACTAGTTTCCTTCGCAGACAAAATCAAAGAAGTCGAGTACCTTAAAAAAGTTGATTTGCCGATATCAAATCTTGCAAAGGATAAGAATATTGAATTTTCAATTAATATGAATATTGAAAAATAACATGAACCAAGCTAGCTTCTTAAAAAAAGTAATTGCATTTCTAAGCCTGGTATCCCTGGCACTATTTGGGGCTATATATTTTGTTTATCAAGAAATAAAAATAAAGAATGAAAAAGTTTCTTCCGTAGAACAGGACCTTTCTCAAAAAAGTACTAGGTATGATTATCTTCTATCAACAAAGAAGCTGATAGAAAATATAGAATTAGATATTAAAAAGATAGACAATTCAGTTGTTGGTAAGTCGGGTGACGTGGCTTTTATAGAAGACTTAGAGCTTTTGGCAAAGAGCAATGGTTTAAAGATAGAGATTGAATCTTTAAATTTAGAAAATGATTCTAAAAATGCATCAAGCACAATAACCACACTTAAAGTAAAAGCCAAAACAGAAGGTGATTGGGCTGGAATGTATTCTTTTGTATCTGAAATTGAATCTCTGCCAATAAAAATTAAAATTAACAGATTCGCTCTTATTACTGAAGGTGAGCTAACTTCTAGTCAGGCTAAGCCTGTAGACCAGAAAAAGAACTGGCAAGGCTCTTTTGAAATTAGTGTATTAAAATATAAATAATATGTCTGAATTATCAACAAAAATTAAATCTTGGTTCGGCAATCTAAACAAATCAAAAGTTTCTTTTGAAAGAGCTGGGGTTAAACCAGCTAGAGACTGGAACATATTAATTTTCATAGTTTTTCTTACCCTTCTTATTATTGGAGGAATGGCATTTTATTTTTATGTAGAAGTAGATAATGGAACTTTTTTTGATGTTACAGATAGTGAAGAGTTGAGTGAGGCAAAGATAAATGATCAATTATTGAAAAAAATAATAGATGATATTAATACCAGAGAAAATGAACTCGCCGAAATAAGAGAATCAAAGGATTTTCCACCTAACCCAAGTTTGTAGGGAATCTTTCCTTACAGGAACTGTACACCTTTTCTTTATGTGCCTTCGGATAATTTGATTTTGGCGAAAATCAAATTTCCTTCGGCTCAGAACTCGGTTGTTTTGTTTGCAAACAAAACATACCTCCGTCCAGCACAAGTAGCAAAAAATCTCCAGCAGTGGAGATTTTTTGGCTTGTGCTCTCGGCAGGAATCGAACCTACATCAAAGCCTTAGAAGAGCTCTGTTCTATCCATTGAACTACGAGAGCAACGTAAAAACCTTAACATAGAATATGGAAAATGATAAGGCTTTTTCCTTGTGGCCAGGAATAGTTTTTTTACTAAAAACTTTCCCGGCCCTACCTCGCCCCGTCGGGCTCCGGTTCGCACACGTACGAAACAATCTCCGTTTAGGAGATTGGCTTCGTCGTGTGCGCGATACAGGGCTCGAACCTGTGACCTATTCAGTGTAAATGAATTGCTCTACCAACTGAGCTAACCGCGCATCACTTATTTATATACCAAAATCGAAATTACTTCAACATCTCTAGAAAATTAAGTAAATATGATGTATCATTTTAAAAATGAGTGAAAAAATGAAAGTTCCCAAATCCGTTGGTATCATAATGGATGGAAACAGAAGATGGGCCAAAAACAAGGGCTTGTCACCATTGGAGGGACACAGTCAAGGTGGGGAAACATTAAAAAACACTGTTAGATGGGCCAAGGACTTTGGTATTGAGCATCTTATTTTTTACACCTTTTCAACGGAAAATTGGAACAGGGCACAAGAAGAAGTCACATATCTTATTGGTTTAATTGAGAAGTTTCTTGTAAATGAACTAGGTAATTTTAGTAAGGAGGGAGGTGTTATACATTATGTTGGTGATCTGAGTCGTTTTTCTCCGTCTCTTCAGCAGGCGTTGATTGATTCTGAAAAAAACACAAAAAATAACACAGGCCCACATATTTATTTTGCTTTAAACTACGGAGGAAGAGCAGAAATACTTTCTGCAGTTAAAAAAATAGTAGCTGAGAAACCTTCAACGGAAGAAATTACTGAAGAATATTTTTCAAAACATCTACAGACGGTAAATATGCCAGACCCAGATATTATTATTAGAACATCTGGCGAAATGAGACTGTCTGGGTTTTTGCCGTGGCAGGGAGTTTACTCCGAACTGTTTTTTACTGACACATTATGGCCAGATTTTTCAAAGGAGGAGTTTGAGAGGATAATTCAGGAGTATGGTAATCGAGATAGAAGAATAGGAAAATAAACCTTACTCACAAAACCTTTTTAGAGACATAAATTTTTCCAGCGAAAAATTTATTCTAGTCCTCGGCCTTGATTCGTCAAGATGGGATACCTTGACGAAACCAGCTCAAGGCCTGCGGGTGCTCTAAAAAAGTTTTGGTTCGACGGAAGTGAAATTCTAATATATTGTTAAAATACATGGAACCTACAATAATATACGAAGACAGTGAGGTACTGGTTATAAATAAACCAGCGGGCCTTGTTGTGCACAGTGACGGCCTGCCTGCGCAGGCAGGAAAAACCAAAGAGAAAACTCTGGTGGATTGGATAATGGATAAATATCCAGAAATAAAGGAAGTTGGTGAGGCTGGACGAGACAGTCACGGAAATGAAATTTTGAGATCGGGCATTGTTCATAGACTCGATAGGGAAACTTCAGGAGTAATGCTCATAGCTAAAACACAAGAATCTTTTCATAGCTTAAAAAATCAATTTAAGGAACACGAAATAAAAAAAGTTTATCAAGCTTTTGTTTTGGGTGAAGTAAAAAATGATGAAGGGGTTATAGATAGGCCAATAAGTAGAAGTAGTAAGGATTTTCGAATGTGGACTGCTCAAAGAGGCGGAAGGGGGGAAGAAAGAGAGGCTATAACAGAGTATAAGGTTTTAAACAGAAAGGAGGGGTTTTCTTTTGTTGAAGTTTACCCAAAGACCGGAAGAACACATCAGATTCGAGTTCATTTTAAGGCCATAAATTATCCCTTAGTTTCAGACCGTTTGTATGGCAGAGAGACTGAAAATAGCCTAGGTTTCAAGAGATTGGCCCTACATTCAAAACAGGTCACTTTCAGGGCTATAAATGGACAAGAAAGGGTCTTTTCAGCCCCATATCCAGATGATTTTCAGAAGGCAATAGATTGGTTGCAAAGCGCATAATCTTGTGTTAGATTGTAAGTCTTATGGCAGAAACACAAACGACAGTCCAATCACCGGTAAAGGTAATTGATAGAAAAAACCTAGATATTAGATCTGGAGATACTATTCGTGTTTGGCAGAAAATTGTTGAAAAAGGAAAGACAAGACTTCAGGCTTTTGAGGGACTTGTTATTGCTGTAAAACACGGCAAAGAAGCAGGGGCGACTTTTACAGTAAGAAGAGTGGCATCTGGAGTAGGAGTTGAGAAAATTTTCCCACTATACTCTCCAATGATTGATTCTATTGAAACTCTAAAGAGATCAAAAGTTAGACGAGCAAAGCTTTACCATATTAGAGACAAGGCGGCTAAGGAAATCCGAAGACAAATGAGAAATATCAGAGCTCTTCCAGATAATACTCCAAGTGTAGAAGAAGTCGCACCAGCTGAAGCAGAGGCGACAGAAGAAGTCACAGCATAAACAAATACCGCCACACAGGCGGTTTTTGTTTGAAATAAGATTCAAATTTATCTATACTGCAGTTATGCCCAGATGTTGTAATTGGTAGCCAAGCACCCTTGAGGTGGGTGTGCCGTAAGGTGTGGGAGTTCGAGTCTCCCTCTGGGCACCAAAATAAAAACGCTTTTATTTTGGTCGGGAGAGTCGAAGCCCGATTGAGATATTTTTGAGTTTACGAAAAAATTCCAATTGGGGTACTGAGTCTGTAGGACTCGAGTCTCCCTCTGGGCACCAAAATAAAGTGAAGCTATTTAAAATATGGAAAGAATAAAAATCTTTTTTGATAAGTATGAATCCTATCTTTCTTCAGGAACTCTTGTAGCTGGATTTATTTTTGATTTTTTAACCCTGCATAGAGTTGATGTTTTTTGGGACAATTTTTTTATTGTTTTATATGTGCTTTTGTCTGGTTTTTCAATAATACTTATAAATTTATATGATGAGGGTAGACTAAAGGGGAATTTCTTTGACGGTCTTTATGAATTTTTACCTTTTACCCTTCAATTTTCTTTTGGAGGTTTGTTCAGTGCTTTTGTTATTTTTTACTCAAAGAGTGCATCGTTTTTTACAAGTGGAGTTTTTATATTTGCACTAGTTTTTCTTTTGATAGGTAATGAGTTTTTCAAAGAAAGATATCAGAAACTTGTTTTTCAACTAGGGATATACTTTGTTTCTGTTTTTTCTTTTCTCATTTTTTTAATACCAGTTTTATTTAAGAGAATGGGAGACGGTTTATTTATTTTGAGCGGTGTTTCTAGTCTAGTATTTATTAGCTTGTTTGCTTTTTCTCTTTCAAAATTTTCACCACTTAGATTTGAAGAAAACAGAAAGTATCTAGCGCTCACGGTAATGATCCTATTTGTAGTTATAAATATTATGTATTTTACAAACATAATACCTCCAATACCTTTGGCAATGAAAACTGGAGAGGTTTATCATTCAGTAAGCAGAAATAGCGACGGAACATATTTGGTAACGGGGGAGGTAGACAGAAGGTGGTATAAAAAACTAATAACAAAAACAGTTTATGTGGGAGCGGATGAGCCCTTATATGTTTTTAGTTCAGTTTTTGCTCCAACAGATTTAAATACCACTATATTTCATGATTGGCAGTATTACAACGAATCCCAGAAAAAATGGCTAAGTGTAACCAGGATACCTTTCAAAATTTTAGGCGGTAGAGGTAATGGTTATAGAGTATACTCAAAAAAAGAGAATATATTTAATGGAAAATGGCGGGTGGATGTGGAGTCTGAGAGGGGACAAGTTATTGGAAGAATAAGGTTTAACATTGAGTCAGGTTCTCCTGTTTTGGAAAGCAGTACAATGTAGTTTATTTTTTTGTAGGTAGTATAACCTCCGTGACAGTAAGCTTCTTGTCGAATGCTATTTTTAAGCACTTCACCACATCGCTGTATTTGATTTCCTCTCTCTCGGCAATAATTGATTTTTTTGTAACAATTTTCCCGAATTTACAAACATTTGTTAAAGCTTCGTTCGTAAAATCACCGGTTACTTGTTCGACTGATTTAATACGGTCTAATCTAACTTGTTTTAGAACTTCGAATCTCTTTTTCTCTTTGCCTGCGATTATGTCATTTAATGCTTTCCAAAATTCCTTCTTAACAGTATCGACTTCTCCTTCTTTGGTTTTAAGGCTTGCTCCCCATGATATAAATTCTTTTTGAATCATTGCGCCTGCTCCAACACTATAACAAAGTGCTCTTTCTGTTCGTAATCTTTCAAAAAGTAGGTCACTAAAAAGTGATCCCGCCATTAACTGGATTTCTTCGCTCGGTGCATCTTTAGGAAGCAT
>CAYRHZ010000017.1:6955-7893 GCA_964424295.1 uncultured Candidatus Saccharibacteria bacterium
ATTGGTCTTTCAAAACTAATTTCTACCTGTTCTTTCGGATCTCCAATTTCATCACCGGTTTTTACAATCAGTTGTTTTAAAGGTTTTGATAGCTTGCCATACTCGACTTTTTTTGTTGCTGACTTTGGGAGTCTTTTTATTAGTTCTTTTATCTTTTTTAAATGTTTGTCGTCTATGTTTCCAGATATAACAATAAAAAAGTTTCCCTTCCCATAGTTATCTTTGTGCCATTTTTGTATATCAGCATGTGAAATTTTCGCTATTGTGTCTGGCCAACCAAGAGGGCTCATTGATTTTTGTCTCGCGGTTCCTTTGTAAGTATTGTTTAAGTACTCTTTCAAATAGTTTACAAGTTTTTCATTCTTGTAAACACTCCAGGCTTCTTGGGTGATGACCTGTCTTTCGTGTTCCACATCTTCCGGTCTCAACAGTGGGTGAAATATCATATCTTCCATGCCCTCCAGAACGGTATCAAATTTTTCCGGTAAACATTTAAGATGGTAGTTAGTGTTGCTATAAAATGTCCAAGCATTCCAAGTGCCAAGTGCGTTTATCTTCTTCCATTCGGTGATAATTTTCTTGTTGGGGAGTTTAGGAGAACCATCGAAAATCATGTGTTCCAAAAAATGTGACACGCCCGATATTTCTTCTGGATCGTTTAACACTCCCACTCCAAAACATATGTTTATGTGGATACATGGGGAGGTTGGGAAGTTTTTGTGATAAACGGGAACTTTATCGTAAATAACCTTTGAAAAATCGTAGGGATCAAAGCTTTTTGTGCTGTTTTTGGTCTTCATGCTGTAAGTATACTTAAAATGCCGGTTTTTACTAGATTATGGTGACTTTTTGTGTTATAAATCATTTACCTTAATAAGGTTTAATGGTGGCTATGGTGTAGCGGTAGCACGCGAGCTTGTGGAGCTCTCTGTCTGGGT
>CAYRHZ010000018.1:0-7831 GCA_964424295.1 uncultured Candidatus Saccharibacteria bacterium
AGGTTCTGGTCTACATCCGGATCGACCTTTCTTATTATGGGGATGTTCTTTTATTTTTTTAACAGGCCCATAAGCCCGCAGTTTAATTTTATATTTTTCTTGACACAGTTCATCTTTTTATTGGGCTACGTTCAGGGCAGTGAGAGAAGTAAGACTTATTTCTATCTTTCTTTGCTAAATTTTGGTTTTCTTTTTTACCTTTATACATATTATTGGACTTTTTATTTCATACTCCTTTTTATTCTTAGTGTATTCTTGTTTATTAGGGGGAATAAAAGTTTGAGTTACGGCGTATTTTCTATACTTTCGGGTGGAGTTTTAATTGGTTCTTACTATATATACAAAAGTTTAACTACTGCAAAAATTCCTGAATATTGGGAAACACTTACTAGGCTGGGAATGATTAAGAGTCACATGCCTTCTGGAATGGCCATGGTTCTTATTGGAGGCATTCTATCTTTGGGGTATTTATACTTTTTTTACAAAACCAAAAAGACTGATGCGGTGAACATTCTACTTTTTTCAGGAATTCTTGCGGGGATGATAGCGGTTAATCAACACCTAATCACAGGACTCAATCTGGCTTTCACTGTGCATTATTTTCTTCCTGTTTTATTCTGGTATATCTTTTCGATGTTCTTTGTTTTTTCTCAAATAGAGAACCTGTCACTAAAAAAATCTTTGATTCTAATTTTTGCTTCATACTTTGTAATCTTTTATATTTCCTGGACAAATTATCAAATAACCATGCACTTACCAAAGTACCTAATAGATTTTTATGAGATAAAGGACTCTGAAATATATTCACAAAATTATGCACCGATATTTGATTGGTTAAATAATAATACACAGAAGGATGATGTGGTTTTATCAAATGAAGTAATTTCAAATAACATACCAGTTTACACCCACAACAATATTCTTTATTCACGAATGTCCAACTTGCATTTTATGTCTGATGACGAGGTTACTAGAAGATTTTACATTAACAATTACTTTGAAGAAAAGGATCGGGAATTCATAATCAAAAATTTCCCTGCTTTATATGGCACCAGATATACTGACATCTACGGTCATGACAGTCAGGTAAATAAGTTAAGATCAATATTTGGTCTGAACCTTGTTCCATTAAATTTCTATCCCGATGTGGCAATAAACAAGGTTTTAAGTGTTTTTGAAAGTATGAAGAAATATACTTACTTTGATTTATTGAAACAATACAGAGTAGACTATTTTGTTTGGGATAAAAATAAAAATCCTGATTGGAATTTAGACAAGTATAAGTTTTTGAAAAAAGAGTACTCAATAAACAACATTGAAATATACAAGTATATAAAAATTTAGAAAACTTTTAAAAATGTGGTAAGGTGGTAGCGTATAAATACTATGACAATAAGAAATATTAGTGAATATTCTGATACTGAATATGATGTTTGTATAGTTGGTTCAGGTCCCGCTGGGATTACCCTTGCCTCAGAACTATTAGATTCTGATAAAAAAGTTTGCGTTTTGGAGTCTGGAGGAGAAACTAAAACTCCTCATGCTGATTCTTTGAAAAGGGTTATAAACTTGGGTGAGGTCAAGATAAGAAAAGAATCCAGGGAGAGAATTTTCGGAGGAACATCTACCACTTGGGGTGGAGGGTCTTCTCCGCTAGATGGAGTAGATATGATTTTAAGAGATTTTATGGTACATCCCAGCGGCTGGCCGTTTGAAGTTGATTTTCTAAGTCCTTATTACAAGAGATGTGAAAAGTATGGATTCCCGTCATTAAAGATGTTTGAAAATGAAAATTTTAAAGATGTTAGAGATGTGTGTGATTTTAGTTTGAATAGTGATGTTTTGGAGGAAAAAATATTTATCTCAGTAGATCCTCCGTGGAATTTTGGCCACAAATTCAAGCACATATTTCTTAATAAAAACATTGATTTGTATACTGACGCTACAGCTTATAACCTAAGATTAGCCGAACAAGATGCTGGTAAGGGTCAAAGTGTTGTTGGCTTAGACGTGGTTAGTAGTCATGGAAAAAAAATTAATGTGAGAGCAAAACAATATGTGGTTGCTTGTGGTGGAATTGAAAGTACAAGACTCCTAATGGTCTCTAAGGATATTTCAAAAATAGAAGGTTTGAGAAATAACTTGGGTCGGTATTTGATGAATCACCCAAAGAATAGTTATGGAATTTTGAAACTAAATAAACCAATATCATCTCTGCCAATGTATTTTGGTTTTTTAAAAAATGGTGTTGCTGGTTATGCTGGATTGAGAATTAAACAGAATAGCCAAATAGTTCAAAGAATTTTAAATAGTTATGTGAGGATGGAGCCAGTGTTCCCTTGGTCAGATAATCAAGGGGTCTGGTCATTTCTTACTATAGTTAAGAAATTTAAATTTTTTCTAAATGCCTGGAAGAAGAGTCAAAAAAAGATTGTTCACTTGAGGGATTATAATGAAACTCCTGATGATTCCAATAAGACACTAGAGCATAAATCCAGCTTCAGTTGGTTTAGGGCAATTTTTGATATCATTATGAATATTAATATGGTGCTTACCTATTCCTATTACAGATTATTTGCCTCTAAAAAAATATTTATAGATAGGGTTAGATTGAGAAATTATATGGAGATGGAACCTTGTTATGAAAACTATATGTCGTTAAGTAATGAAACTGATAAAAATGACATCAAACTGCCAGTTGTGAATATAAATACAACTGAACTGGATAGGCGGTCATTAATTAAATTACATGAAAGTTTGAGGTCAGAATTTTTAAAGTTGAATATTGGTAAATTAGAGGGAGAGATTGAAAATGAAAACATTTGGCCGATAAATACAGACGCTAGCCACCACCTGGGCGGGACAAGAATGGGTATAAGTCCTTATAATTCAGTTGTAGATTCTAATTTAAGGGTTTTTGGTACAGATAATTTGTATGTATGTAGTGGCTCAGTTTTTCCAACAAGTGGTTGTGCAAATCCAACATACACAATATGTGCATTGGCGATTAGATTAGCTGATTCCATAAAAAAGTTGTAGAATGTCCTTGTGAAAAAAAATGTTCTAATTTTTGGGGCGGGTCGCAGGGCAAGAGCTACGGTTTTGCCAGCTTTCTGGTCACTTAGGGAGGAGTACAATATTTTTGGTGTGGTTACTAAAACAGTGAGGGATATTTCTCTGTTTAGTGGCAAATTTATTACTAGAACCAGAAATGATTTGGAAGGAATTGATTTTAAAAAAATAGATCTTATTGTATTGGCAGTACCGATTGATCAAGTTAGGGGAATTTTGGCTAGTTTGACTAAATTTAATACTAAAGATATATATTTAATACTAGACACTCCAGTTATTTCATTAAAACATTTAGGTTCACTTAAGTATTCAAAACTATATAAAGGAGTAGTTGTTGCTGAAGATTTTATATCACTTCCAAACGTAATTCAGTATAAAAAAATAATAGAATCTGGGAATATAGGCAAACTAAAGCATTTGCACCTATTTCATTCAGGCTTCAAACATCATGCATTGTCCATGATTAAGACTGTCACGGGTAGCAGGAATTTTACATATATAATAAGTACGAAGTACTTTGGAGAAACAAGAATTAAAAAAATTCGTTCAGGTAACGGTGTAAAGACGACGATGATTGAGCCTAGAGACTATGATGTGGCAAAGAATCTATTGATTGGTGATAAGGGAATGATTGCAGATTATCCAATCAATGCTTCTAGCGTGATAGTTTTAGACTACCTCTATAAAGATAAAAGACACAACGGAATAAGTATAGACGGATTGCCTATCCCGCCAACTGCAACTGATGAATATTTTTATTCAAATATTGCAGAGTTTACGGATGAAGTTTCATTTATTAATGACCTAAAAATTAGAGGATACATGGAGATAGTTAGGTCTCTTAGTAATAGATCCACAGCTTTTATTTATTCGCCCATTGAAGGGGTTTATGACAATCTGGCGATAAAAATTAGTGATAAACTCGGGTTCTTTTTTGATTTCGGATTTGGGAGATTTTCGGTGTTTAAATCATTTATATACTTACTCATAAAAATTCTGCCGAAATAATTTATTACATCCTTTTGATTAATCGTATTCCTAGTAATAGGGAAAATAGTCTACTGATAAATCTTGAAACAACTGCTCCCCAAATGCCATAGAAATACACAAGAGGAAACAGTATGACTATGCTAAAAATATTTTCATACACGTTGTACTGGTACAGCTCCTTTTTTGCTTTTTGTGACTCTAGTATTGTGTAGAAAAATGAAATTATAACTCCGCCAACAATTGATACTGACAATGCTTGGGAATAAATAACAGCAGACAGGTATTTGGGAAAGAATATTTCAAAAAATAAAGGTGCCAGCAGTATGTAAATTATGGTTATTAATCCAGTAATGAGTGCAAGGATGAGAGATTTGTGGAATATTGTTTTCCGTATTTCGTTAATGCTGCGTTGAGAAAATTGCGGAAAAGCTAAAGAGTTTACGTTCTTAAGTAAACCTTTTATCTGGTCATTTGGAGCCACAGCAAGAGCATATACTGCCAAATTCACTGCACCTAAATAATGAAAAATTAATATTTTGTCTAGTTCAGAGGCAATAATTCTGACTATAGATATCAAGCTAAGGTTTTTTCCATAAGGTATTGATTCTAAATCAACTTCTTTTGATGCAGTATGATTTTTGATTGACTTTAGAAGAAAAAAACCAGCAGGTATTGTAAGGGTGGCAAAATAAACTAAGAGTATAATAAGTAAATTGCTAGTTATTAATAATGTTCCTACTATAAAAATTAGAGATGTGATTTTTCTAACTATATTATATTTTGTTTGCGTATCAAAAAGCTTCTTGCCCCAAAGTAGGGAATTATACATATCAAAACTTTCAGAAAATGGTACAAATATTCCGGTTATCCCAAATCCAATGGTGAGTGCCATGTTGCCTTGTAGGAAATAATATAGAGATAATCCGAAAGATATAACTGATCCGATTAGGCCCCACTTCATTTTTGTTTTTACACCAATTCTCAATGTATTATCAAAACCTCTTGCAACTGACTGTGTTACTGCCGAGTCCATTCCAGAAAGTGTTGTTATTAGAAGCAACGCATTAATAGACAGTATGTATTTATATATACCAAATACGTCAGGAGCCAATAGGTTTGCAAAAGCAATTGATGTCAAAAATGCTGAAAGTGTAGATATAAATTGACTAATACCCAGCCAGAAACCTCCCCTTGCGAGGTATATCATATCTGTCTTTGTATAGCGTTCCAGCCATTTTAGGCTATTAAAAACGCCATTCTTTAGCTTGTCCATATTCGCCCTATTTTACCCCCAACAGAGCTTTTTTACTAGCGGTATTAGAGTGCTTTTGTTATACTCATTTCCATGACAACATCAAAAGATATACTGAAGTATTTAGTTTGGGGAGGTTTATTTATTATTCCGTTTATTCCATTCATCGTTCCTACGTCTATGTTCTTTCCATTTATCACTGGAAAGGGATTTGTATTTAGGATTTTGGTTGAAATAGTTTTTGGATTGTTTGTTGCGCTGTCTCTACTAGACGCGTCTTACAGACCAAAGATGACTTGGATTACAAAGTCAGTACTCTTGTTCGGTTTAATTGTTTTTGTTGCTGATTTATTTGGAGTTAATCCATATAAAAGTATTTGGAGTAACTACGAGAGAATGGAGGGCTTTGTCCTTATAGCTCATATGGTTATGTACTATTTGGTTTTATCTTCAGTTTTAAATACCAAAAACCTTTGGAACAATTTTATAAATACAAACATTGTTGCAAGTACAATAATGTCTATATACGGATTTTTCCAAGCTGTAGGATTGGCAACTATTAACCAAGGAGGATCTCGTGTCGACGGAACATTTGGTAACGCAGCTTATCTTGCGATATATCTTGTTTTTAACATCTTTCTCTGTATATACATGATGTTGGACTCACAAATTCCTAAGTGGCAAAAGTGGGCTTATGCATCTGCTATTGTTTTACAAACAGTAATTCTTTATTTCACAGCAACAAGAGGTGCGATTTTGGGAATTATCGGAGGTTTGTTTGTGTCAGCTGTGCTTGTTTTGTGGAAAGAGAGTGAAAATAAAACTATAAAGAAAGTCTCCTTGTATTTATTGGGAGCAGTTGTAGTTTTGGTTGTTTGCTTCTTCGCATTTAGAAACACAGCAGCTGTAAAGAACAACTTTGTTCTTTCAAGATTTTCCACACTAAGTTTCTCTGAGTTTAAAACACAGGGTAGATATTTTGTTTGGCCTATGGCACTAAAGGGAATTGCTGAAAGACCTGTTTTGGGTTGGGGGCAAGAAAATTTCAACTTTGTTTTCAATAAAAACTATGACCCTCAAATGTTTGGTCAAGAAGAGTGGTTTGATAGAACTCACAATGTTGTGCTGGACTGGCTAATAGCTGGAGGTATACTAGGATTTGCTTCTTACGCCCTCATATACATTGCGCTCCTATATTATGTTTGGAGAAAAGAGTCTACGCTAAAATATTCTGAGAAGAGTGTGCTCACTGGTCTAATCATTGCGTATGTATTTCATAATTTGTTTGTATTCGACAACCTAATAAGTTACTTGATGTTCTTTACTGTTCTCGCGCTAGTTCATCATCTAAATAAGCAGAGTGTTGTAAGTACTAGTGCTTTTTACACAAAGACATTCAACCCAGATACTACAAATTATATTTCACTGCCAATTGTCGCAGTACTAACTGTGGTTGTAATATATTTTGTAAATGTTCCCGCTATATCTGCCAATACTACTCTTATAAAAGCTATGACACCACAACAATCTGGCGTGGATCAAAATATAAAACTTTTTAAGGAGGTTTTTGCTTACAACTCTTTCGGAGACAGTGAGGCCACAGAACAACTTGTTACTATTACATCACAGGTGTCTCAGGCTCAATCTGGTGTAACTGACGCTCAGAAGCAAGAATTTTATAACTTAGCAAAGGAAAAAGTTGAAGCAAAGATAGCTAGCACACCCAACGATGCCAGGTACTTGGTTTTTGCGGGTAGTTTCTTTAATAGGTTCGGACAATATGATGAAGCTATAAAATATTTGGAAAGAGCCCTTGTTGAATCTCCAAGAAAGCAAACAGTAAAGTTTGAACTAGGATCTTCTTATATTGGCAAAAAAGAATACCAGAAAACTTTTGATTTGTTCAAATCTGCATATGAGTCAAAACCATCTTCAAAAGAATCTACAGTACTTTATGCTTTAGCTGCTATATATACAAAAAATGATGCTGTGTTGAAAGAGTTGTCAGCGGGCATAGATCAAGATACTGTAGTTTTCGACAATAGATTTCTAAACACATATGCAAATATAGGAGACTATGGAAGTGTCCTTAATATACTGAACGCAAGACTAGAGAAGGAGCCAAAAAATACTCAATACAGACTTTCACTTGCTTCAGTTTACTCAACCTTAGGACAGAAAGATAAAGCAATATCAGTAATAAGAGCTATTATTGCAGATGACCCTACTTTTAAAGATCAAGGCGAGTACTACATTAAAGAAATACAAGCTCAGTAGTCCTTGTTGCAATAAGTCCTAGATCGTGATATTGTGTTCTTGTGAGTGTGAATGCAGAATTGTTTTGCAATAATGCAGTTCGCTCAACAACGAATATTGCAAAAGTCTCCGAAAGGAGACTTTTGCATTTATGCAAGGGTTTAACTATAATTAATCTTAGTAAAATAAACATTGTTTCAAGAGATGGTTAGTGGTTCGCACTCACACAATATTCGTTGGAGCTTGTCTCCACTAACCATC
>CAYRHZ010000019.1:0-7671 GCA_964424295.1 uncultured Candidatus Saccharibacteria bacterium
GGCGGAATCGAACCGCCGTATAAAGATTTTGCAGATCTTTGCCTTACCACTTGGCTACTAGGTCATACATATGTCCTTGGCAACACAGTCAATTATTTGCTGATTTTATTATTTTGCAAAGATCTTTGCCTGTTTTATCAATTCGCTACGCTCACGCCACTTGGCTACAGGGTCTATTCTAACCTTGTGAGAGTAGGGTATCTATCTTCTGTCTATTTTTCTCACCCTCATCTATCTCAAAATCCATTTGGGGGATTCTGCCTAATTTAGAATTTTCTTTTATAAATTCTTTGAATTCGCTACGCTTTCTTTTTGCAAATTCAAGAGCAGTTTTTTCAAATTCAGTAGGAAAAACTGTAAAGAAGATGGTAGCATATTTCGCATCTCTTGTTAAATTTACATTTGTAACAGTAAGTAGGGAAGAATTGTTTCCATTTACGAGTAAAAACCTTGCGGCCAAGTCTCTCAAAATCTCTTTCATTCTTTCATCGCGGTTACTCATTTTAGATTTCTTTTGTTATAAAGTTTTCAATATAGTCTCCAGCCGCTATTTCAACCCCAGCTTCTATCATTGCTCCAAATTCTTTGCCCATAACCACTTCTTTAGTATTTACTCTTTGTTGTTGTAGCTCACGTATTCTTCCGTCACCAATTTCTGTGTCCCTTCTAAAGATTTTTACAATACTATCTATTTTTATTTCGCCACTTTCGACACGTCCACCGAGAACTTGTTTGTTTTTTGTTTTGCTAAATGTTTTTAGGATTTTTGCTCGTCCAACAGATTCCATGACTTGCTGTTTAGGAGTACTTTTTGTTAGAACATCTTTAAGCCATTCAGACATTTTATATATTACAGAAAAGTTCTGTATTTCTATTTCACTTCGCTCTGCCAAACTTTTTGCAGGAGCATCTATGGTTGTGTTAAATCCAATGATGTAACCTTTTTCTTTTCCGTTTGCTAGCCTCACATCACTTTCTGAGACTCTTCCGACCCCGCCCAAGATAACTCTAGTTTTAATTCTTTCTGTGTCTAATTTTTTTATTTCAGAAACAAGCGCCTCTAAACTACTTCCTGTATCTGCTTTTACAACAAGCGGAATAACTCTGACATTGTCGTCCGTTACTTCAGTTTGATTTTTGTTGGACTTCGCATTTGCTTCTGTTTGTTGTTTTTCTTTTAGAACCTCGTCTCTAGATTCTTCTCTGGTTTTAAATGTTTTAAATGTAGAGCCAACAGAAGGCATTTCGTCCCATCCTATGATTTGTATTGGACTAGAAAATGTAGCACTTGATATTGGTTTGCCGGCGTAGTTTTCCATTATTCGCACAGGAGCACTTGCTGTTCCAGAGTTAATAAACATTCCCTTTTCAATACTACCGTTTTTTATTAGACATGTAGCCGTTATTCCTTTTTTCCCATCTAGATTGCTTTCTATCACAATACCTTCAGCCGGCAGTGAAGGGTCACCCTTGAACGCTTCTAGTTCACTTATTAAAACGATCATGTCCAAAAGTTCAGGAACTCCAGCACCTGTTTTTGCGGAAAGATTTACAAAAGGAATATCTCCTCCATATCCTTCCAAATAAACTTCATTCTCAGCTAAAGTTTGTTTTGTTTTTTCAATGTTGGCTTCTGGCTTGTCTATTTTATTTATTGCTACAATAAAAGGTGTTTTACTTTCTCTGATAGATTTCAAAGCTTCTAATGTCTGCTGTTTAACCCCGTCTTCTGCAGATACTACAAGTATCGCAATATCTGAAACTTTTGCTCCCCGACGTCTTATTCCACTAAAAGCCTCGTGGCCAGGTGTGTCTAGAAAAGTTATTAGGTGTTTCTTGCCGTCTTCTGCTGTATGTTCTACTTCGTATGCGGAAATATGTTGGGTAATGTCTCCGGCTTCATTTAGTGGAGTTCTGCTTTTTCTTATATATGAAAGTAGTGTCGATTTACCATGATCAATATGACCCATTATTACTACCACAGGGGATCGTTCGGTTGTATTTGTGTTTTGCATGGTAGTTGTTTGTTAAGTTCATACTAGTTCTTTAGAGTTTTCTTCGAATTCTCTAGGGTCTCTAGTTCCTCGTCCGTCATTTCAAAAGTACTTTGAAATTTGGTTATCGGTTTTGAAAAGATACTTATTCTGTCTCTTGAGTAAAGACTAGAAATAATTACTCCGTCTCCGTTTTGGTTTATAAGTGCCGTCGAGAAGCTTTGGTTTCCGCCATCTCCAGTACCCTTGAAAGGATTAAATCTTATTGTTTCAATCGCTTGAACACTTCGATTTAGTCTTTTTTCAACGTTTGTAAAATGGCCCACAACGTCTCTTTGAAAATCATTTAGTTTGTCTATATTCTGTTTTGCAGAGATTATAGAGTCTTCTAAAGATTTAGCATCTTTGCCAATCAGGAATTTTCGAAGTTTTACCTCTAGTCTTATTATCAAACCAATGAGTATGATTAGTATAGCTATTAAGCCATAAAAAACATAAACTTGATTGGATAATAGACTTTCCATCACGTGAGTATGCCATATTTTATTGTCTTTTGCAAAATATCGGGTTATATTAAGTTTGTATGTTTTCAGACTTTTTTAATAGATTTTTCGGCTCTAATTCAGGGCGAATTTATATGGACTATGCAGGAGGAACACCTGTAAGTTCTACCGTGCTAAAAGAAATGCAAAAATATGAAAACATTTTTGCCAACCCCTCAGGGCTTTATAGTGAGTCTGTTGTGGCAAAAGATTTACTAGGTAGCTTTCGTACTCGAGTCGCAAAAATATTAAATGTAAACAAAAATGAAGTAATTTTTACAAGCGGTGGTACAGAGGGGAACAATCTGGCCTTACTCGGAGTTTTTGAATATTATAATTCAAATACTTTTACTCCACACATTATTACTTCTGCGATAGAACACTCCTCTATCTTGGAAGTTTGCAAAGAAATAGAAAGACGAGGTGGCGAAGTCACCATTCTTCCTGTTAACAGTGATGGAATAATTTCTTTAGATGAATTCAGAAATGCAATTAAGCCTAATACAGTTTTGGTAAGTTTAACTTTTGCAAACAGTGAGATAGGCACAATACAACCGATAAATGATATTGCAAAGATTATTAAAGAATCAAAAAAAGAAGTTTTTCCTTATTTGCATATTGATACAGGTGGAAGCCCCCTCTATCTTTCTATGGATATTCCCAGACATAATATAGATTTGCTTACTCTAGATGGTGGAAAAATTTATGGACCAAAGGGGGTTGGCGCATTGTACGTAAAGTCTGGAACAAATATTAGACCAATTATTTTTGGAGGGGGACAAGAAAGAGGTCTCCGTAGTGGTACAGAAAACCTATCGGCTATTTCGGGGTTCACGCTCGCACTGGAGGAAGGATCGCAAAACAGAGTTGTTGAGTCTGAAAGACTCTCAAAGATTCGGGACTATGCCATAGAGAATATTTTAAAAACTTTTCCATCTTCTAGTTTAAATGGCTCTGTAAGTCACAGACTGCCAAACAACATAAATATTTGTTTCAAAGGCTTGGATGCAGAGTTTGCAACTATTGAGCTAGATATTTTAGGTTTTTCAGTTTCGTATTCCTCATCTTGCATGACCTTGAAAGATGATTTCAGTTCTTACGTCATTAGAAATATAGGACGCGAGGAGTGTAGTAAATCGAGTTTACGTTTTACTCTAGGAAAGTTTAGTCAAAAGTCTGATATCGATAAACTAATTTTGGCATTAAAGAAGGTTGTGATAAAATAACGAGAATGGAAGATCTAAGTAAACATCAAATAGTTCTACTAACTGTTTTAATCAGCTTCGTCACATCAATTGCGACGGGTATTATGACGACTTCGCTTTTGCAAGAAGCTCCTATTGAAGTTACTAGAACTATAAATCGTATCGTTGAGAAAACTATTGAAACTGTAACTCCAACAACGATTACAACTCCAGGACAAAAGGAAGTTACGACGGTAGTAGTGAAAGAGGAAGATCTAATCGTTGAATCAATAAATAAAAATGTTAAAAGTATTTTAAGAATTGAAGAGAAAGACGGCATAACTGGAACAGTAAGTCTGTACGGAATAGGCTTAGTGGTTACAAAAGAGGGTTTAATCGTAGCAGATAGACAGAGCATCTCTAACACGAGTGCATATAATGCAATAATGAGTGACGACACCAAAATAGAACTTACTCCACAAGGTGTAGACAAGCAAACAAACTTCATTTTATTTAAAGCTAATATAAAACCATCTGACAAACCTTATGTTTTTGTTCCAGCAACCTTCAGTGATTCAGATATAAAACTCGGTCAAACCCTTATAGGGGTAGGCGGGGATTCAAGTAACGCAGTGGCGGTAGGTAGAACAGTTTCTCTGGTAATGAAAGACTCTACAGTCGGCACAACTACAACAAAATATCTTGCAAGTATCGAAACAGACTTACCAACCAAAGATTTGCTAAGTGGAAGCCCACTTTTCAACCTCTCTGGAGATGTGGTTGGAATGAAAATTTCTTCTGAAACATCTAAAACATTTATACCAGCATCACTAATCAGAAAAGACGTAAACTCTCTCGCAGAAACTCCAAAAACTCAGTAAAATTTGTAAAATTTTACATTGACTTTAGCCATTTTTTCATTATAATTCCAGTTACCACCGACTTTCAGATTTGAGTCGATATCAAGGCGAAAAGGTTAAAAGACGAGAAGGTGAGAAATGATGTTATCATTTCGCAAGACCTTGAGCACCGTGGTGTGAAAGGTATACCGCCCCCGTAGGGGGTAAGATATACGGTGACGAGAATTTTAACATTTTTAACGAAGATATCGGTCAAATATGGAAGTCCCGTGATTAGCACACAAAACACCTTATGCATCCATTCAACAACTTCACAACCAAAGCAAAAGAAGCTATTCGGAAAGCCCACGAATTAGCTATAGAAAGGGGACAAAACCATGTGAATCCTCTGCATCTTTTGGCTGCACTTATTATCCAAGAGGAGAGTATGGTGGCATCTATTTTAGATAAGTTACAGGTGGACACTATTTTGCTTACAGACTCTCTAATGGAGGCCATAGAAGGTGCTGATCAGGGACAAACATTGTCCGCATCATATCAGGTCTACCTTACTCCAGAGTTGGCGCAAACTATAGACGCTTCTTCAAAACAACTTTCACTTCTAAATGATGACTTTGTTTCTACAGAGCATCTTTTCTTGGCCATATTCGATATTCAAAGTGGAGCTAGAGACTTACTTGCAAAATTTAAAATAAATAAGGATTCAGTTTTTAGGGTTATAGAGGAGATCAGAAATTCTAAAACTTTTACAGAAGATGCACCTAAAAAGTTTAAGGCACTTAACAAGTTCACAAGAAGTCTTACAAAACTCGCACAGCAAAACAAACTTGATCCAGTTATTGGTCGCGATGATGAAATAGGAAGAATTATCCAAATACTTTCTCGAAGAACAAAGAATAACCCAATGCTTATCGGTGAAGCAGGTGTGGGAAAAACTGCGATTGCAGAGGGATTGGCAATTAGAATGTCTATGGGTGAAGTCCCTGAGTCTTTACGAGACAAGGAATTGGTTTCTCTTGATCTAGGTCTTCTTGTTGCAGGAACAAAATACAGGGGGGAGTTTGAGGAAAGACTTAAAAATATTTTAAAGGAAATAGAAAAATCTGACGGAAAGATAATTCTTTTCGTAGATGAAATACACACTATTGTTGGTGCAGGTTCAGCAGAGGGCTCACTCGACGCTTCAAACATGTTGAAGCCAGCCCTTGCTCGTGGCGAACTACGCGCTATCGGTGCAACCACACTAAAGGAATATCAAAAGCACATAGAGAAAGACCCAGCACTTTCAAGAAGATTCCAGCCTGTTTATGTAAACGAGCCTAGTGTAGAGGATGCCGTCACTATACTTCGAGGATTAAAAGAAAAATACGAGTTGTACCACGGAGTTCATATTACAGACGAGGCAATAGTTTCTGCAGTAAATCTTTCATCACGTTATATAACTGATAGATTTCTGCCAGACAAGGCAGTAGACCTGATAGATGAAGCATCTTCGTCTTTAAAAATCGCTCTTGAAAATAAACCTCCTGTTTTACAGAACGCGCACTCTAAAATTGTTAAACTGCAAATAGAACACGAAGCTTTGAAAAAAGATTCTGATCCAAAATCTAAAGCGCGCTCAAAAGAAATTGAAAAACAAGTTGCAGATTTGAAAGAAGAAATTTCTGAAATTGAGCTAAAGTGGAACAATGAGAAGGAGACTGTGGCCGAAATAAAGGACATAAAGAAAAAACTAGAAGAATACAGAAGAGATGCTGAAACAGCTGAGGCAAAAGCAGATTTGGCAAAAGCAGCAGAGATAAGATATGGCAAAATTCCTCTAGCAGAAAAAGATCTGGATATAAAAGCAAAAAGACTTAAGAAACTTCAAAGTTCACGTAGAATTTTAAAAGAAGAAATTACTGAAAATGATATAGCAACCATAGTTTCAAGATGGACAGGGGTACCAGTGTCTAGAATGCTAGAAGAAGAGGCAGAGAAACTAGCTAGAATGGAGGATGTTTTGAAAACAAGAATAGTTGGACAGGATGCTGCAGTATCGAGTATATCTGACACAATAAAAAGAAGTCGAGCCGGAATTGCTGACCCAAACAGACCCATCGGATCGTTTCTATTTTTGGGACCAACTGGGGTTGGTAAAACTGAACTTACAAAAGCTCTAGCAGAGTTTCTCTTTGATGACGATAAATCACTGGTTCGAGTAGACATGTCAGAGTTTATGGAAAAACACAGTGTTTCAAAAATACTTGGAGCGCCTCCGGGATATGTTGGACATGAAGAAGGTGGAACACTTACTGAACAAGTTCGTCACAGACCATACTCAGTGATTCTTTTTGACGAAATAGAAAAAGCTCACCCAGAAGTTTTCAATGTTCTACTGCAAGTTCTCGATAACGGAAAACTTACTGATGCAAAGGGTAGGGTGGTAAACTTTAGAAATACAGTTATTATTCTTACTTCAAATATTGGAGCGCGATACATTGATAAAATGGAAAAGATTGGTTTTGCATCTGAACAAAGTGATAAAGCAAACTACGCAGACGCTAAAACAAAAGTCCTAGAAGCTCTAAAAGACCATTTCCGACCAGAATTCCTAAACAGATTAGATGACATGATCGTGTTCGATATTCTTTCTAAAGAAGCTATAAAACAAATAGTAAGTATTCAAGTAGACATCGTAAAGGCTAGACTGGCTCAAAAAGAAGTGAAGCTATCTGTTTCAAGTGGAGTGATAGATTATCTTGCAAAAGAAGGATACAGTCCTCAGTACGGAGCTCGTCCCCTCAAGAGGCTTATTCAATCAAAAATACTTACTCCTATTGCAGGACTGATGATAAGTAAGGGCCTTTCAAAAGGTGGAACTATTTCTGTAGATATGAAAGGAGGGGAGTTCTCGTTTTCTGTGAAGAAGGGTAAAAATGGTTCGTTTGTAAGTGACAGTTTTCTAAATGAAAGTGCGCTGACTCAGTAAGTTCTTGATTAAATATCATTTTTTGGTATTCTTATCTTTATGCGTCGGTGGCAGAGTGGTCAATTGCACTAGACTGTAAATCTGGCGCCTTCGGGCTTCGAAGGTTCGAATCCTTCCCGG
>CAYRHZ010000020.1:0-7398 GCA_964424295.1 uncultured Candidatus Saccharibacteria bacterium
CTACATTACCTGTTTGGTTATCTCCGGCTCTAGGGGCATTTTCTTTCCGTCTTTTATCATCTTTATAAACGGATACTCAACATATCTATAAGTAACTGCTGAAACCACCACGGTGAGTAGGCCACTAAGAGTAATCAGTCCCCAGAAAACTGTTGGGGTTGTTTCGACAATAGGGCGAAAATGATTATATGTATTTAGTACTCCAAACAGTACTATTCCGTGTATAAGATAAATACTGTAACTCAATATTCCCAAAAACTTCGCTACACTCGTTCGGAGGAATCCAAAAATATCTGCTCCGTATACAAAACACAGAAAGACCGCGAGAGAAACAAAATATTGCGGAAACGAATATGGCTTGTAACCCATTAAATATATTAAATATATACCAAACAAGGGCACAACCGATGATACCTTCTTTTTGAAAAATGGGAAGGCTGGCCACTTGTTATAAATATGTGCGGCCATTATACCAAAGAAAAATATCGCCCAATACCCTCTCTGCTCCGAAGAAAGTGCGTAAAAAACAAGTGGCAGGGCCATAATAAGCATTTTTTTACTTCTGAGAAAAACCGCAAGTATTGGGAGCATCAAATAAAAGAACCATTCGAAATGAAGAGTCCAGTGTATGCCGGCATTTACAGGAAGAACACTTATATTATTTACTGACTGTGTAGTTATAAGACCAATAGTTAGCCAAGATAAAATATCTTTTGCTGTTTGCTTAAAATCAATATTAAAATTACTTTGAAGCAAAATAGAAAACACGATCAGTGCTGCGCAAAAAATATACATTGGTGCTAAGCGCAAGAAACGACTTCTATACAAATACCCTTCATCTACCTGCCCTTTCTGAGCAATCATTTTTGACCAGTATAGGAAACTAGTCATTATAAGAAACAAAATAACAGCTTCTCCTCCTAGGTGGCGATAAAACCTTATATCTACTATTTCCCAAACTCTTGTTTGAAAATAAAACCAGCTCGTTACAGCATGTTGAAAAAATACATTTATAGCTAGTATTCCTCTCAAGCCATCAAGAGACTCAAACCTACCATTCTCTTCTTCTTTGATTATCTTCTTGTAAAAAGGCAGACCTTTTACAAAAAGCATTGAGAATAAAACCAAAACTGGTATTACTAAGAAATAGTAAACGACGCCCGTGTGACTCCAGTTCATAAGTAAACTAGATTATAGTGACTTTATGTGTGTTTTACAATACCGAGAAAATTATCTCCTAGAAACTCCGTATTGAGCCAAATAATCTATGTCCTCTTGGATCTTTGCCTTAAGGTTCATAACACTCCTTCCATAAGAACAGGTCGTGCCTCCACTTCCATAATACCTGCAGGCCGCTTTTATTTCGGCACTATATACACCATTTACACCCCCTAGATCGGCTAGGTACATTGCAGAAACTGTAAAAGCATCTTCTGCTTCCCAAGGGTTTGGGTCACGGCCAATAATATCTTTCAATTTTTTATCAAAAATCATCCATGTAGATGGGATAAACTGCGCTGGGCCCATGGCACCTCCATATCCCGCAACTCCAGCAATAGGACAAGAAACTGCTGTTTTGTATGGATTAAATCCAAGTCTGTTTGTAATTTCAAGAAATGGAACAGTGTCCCTTGGTGCCTTCATTGCATTTGTAAAAGTTTTACCACTTGTAACACTAACGCCCGTTCCAGTAGAAGCATCTGTTAGGTTACATCTTCCAACGTTTGCCCCTAGATTACTTTCCTGAGTCAAAATAGCCAAAACAAAAGCGGGAGAAACACCTGTTCTCTGTGACGCTTCTTGTGCATATAATAAAGCAGTTCCAAAAGGAATTGCAGCGGATCCTCCAGCAAGTTTGAAAAGTTTTGCCTTTATTTCCGCTGCGAGTTTTTGCCTATCAGAGATAACCTGCTCGTACGTTTTCTCTTGAGTTTTGTTTACAGAAATAAGATACTGTTTTTCTTTTTCATTTTTTTCTACTTCCTTTTTCTGTGCTTCCACAGCGGCTTTTGTATCCAGCTCTTTATCTTTTGCTTGATCTAAGCCTGCTTTTTCTTTTTCAGTTAAGTTTTTAGTATCTCTTATATCAGCAAAAAGATCTGCCATGGATTTCTTGATAGTCTGAAATGAATCGATGTCAGCAAAAAAGTCTGACAAATCTTTATTGCCCAAAACTACCTCAGGAAGAGAAAATTCGTCTATCTCATTTGTTTTTCTTATAAGTTGAGCGAGGGACTCGTGACCTTTTTCAATTTTCTGCTCCAAAGTTAGTATCTTTGCTTGTTTGTCTTTTATTTGTTTTCCTAGTTGCTCAATATTAATATTTCTCTGTTTTATGGTTGCTTGCGCTTGTTTTATTTTTGCATTTAGAACAGCTGCTTCATTTTGAAGAGATTTTGTATTTGCTTTTGTGCCGTTTAAAATAGACTGCCATTTAGCTATGTCGGCCTCTGTTTGAGCAAGCTCCGCCCTCCATATAGCCTCTTGCTCTTCTTGGGTAATAGCGAAACCATGGCTAGGCAGTACAAAACACAACAAAAACACAACAGATGCTATTGTTTTATGCTTTTTTAACATTAAAAATAACCGATTTAACATACTAGATATTATACACCATTAAAGACGATTTATTACACCTTAAATTACATAAGTAAGAGTAACTGGAAGTCTCAGAATGATGTCAGATGCTAGGCGTGGAAGATTTTATGAAAGAGCCGTACATTTAGTACGGTGATGAATAAAATTGAACCACAACGACGCAGATGGCGTTATTCTGAGACTTCCCCTTCTTCCTCTTTCTTACCCTTCTTCTCTACTTCTATACTAGATAGATCAATAGGTGCTGATTCTTCTTCTACTTCTTCTTTTTGTCTTGCTATTGCAGCAACAACTTCTTCTGGGTTTTCAACTAAAGTAACTCCTGCTGGAAGCTTAAGCTCACCTGCAACAATCTTGCTATCAAAATCAACTAGAGTAGAAACATCAACTGTAATTTCGTGAGGGATACTTGTTGGATCAGAAGAAATTTTTACTTCTTGCATAGCCTTTACCAAGTTACCGCCCAAGTCCTTAACTGCAGGAGAAACTCCTACGAACTGGAGTGGAACATCTACTTCAATTTTCTTTCCTTTCTCGAATACATAAAAGTCAGCATGAACTGGGGCATCAGATACTGGATCTATTTGAACATCGTTAATAAGAGCATCCACTGAACCATTAGCGCTCTTTATAGTAATAACACCTGACTCTCCCGCTTTGTGCCAAGCAGAAATAAACTCATTTCTGTTTAGGGTAATAGGTGTAGACTCTGTCTTTTTTCCATAAAAAACAGCAGGGATTTTACCTCCCTCTCGTAGAGAACTTGCGTCCTCTTCCTTATTTCTTAGTTGTGCTTCTAAAACAATCATTCGGCTAGTATAGACTAACTACCATATAAAATCAATACCTTTTTCCAAAAACTCATTAAATTGCCTCAGATACTAGGCGCTGGAGAGTTTTTGAGCGAGATGTACATTAAGTACATTGAGCGATAAAACTTGAACAGCAACAACGTAGATGAGGTGATTTTACTAGTTTTTCACTATGTGACTTATCATGTATTCCTTAGTTCCACCTACTTTCTTACCTGGGTTAAATATGTTTTTTGGGTCAAAAATGTCCTTTGTTTTCTGGAATATCTGCACCATTTCATGACCAAACATTTGCTCTAAGTACGGCGTACGTATAATACCGTCGTTGTGCTCTGCATCTATAGAACCTCTATATTCTTTTACCAAACTATATATTTTGTCAGAAACTATTGGAATAACTGCAGTATTTTTAGGATCTTTCATGTTCATGAGCGGGATAATATGAAAGTTTCCGTTTCCAGCGTGTCCAGCAATAGTATAAACGAGTTTATGTTCATCCAAAATCTTTCGCATTTTTGGCAAAAATTCAGGAAGGTATTGTGGCTTAACTATCACATCATCTATAAATGGTGCTGTTCTTGCTCCTTTTACATGCTGACGAAGAAGGTTAAAGCTCTCGCGCCGTATTGTCCAATATTTACTAGACTCTTCTTCTGATCGAGACATTCTTGTTTTCAAACCGAAGTGAGCAATCTTTTTCTGAAGCTCATACATTTTTTTATCTATCTCTTTTTCATCATTATCTGAAAACTCTACAAGTAAGATAAGTTTTGGGATTCCTCCAGTTAGTATCATTCCAGCTTCTGGCAAGAAGCCGAACATGAGTTTGAAAAAATTGTGAACCTTCATAGTTTTGAGCATAGATGGGAAAAACTTGAAAGCAAGCTTCATCGTACTATCGTCATATGACTCGAGTGATTCTGGATTCGTTGTTAGTATTTCGTTTACCAATTCACTTAAGTGGTCCAAGTTTCGGAGGAATATCACAAAAAGCTTTGATTTCTTTTTGATAGGCACTAGTTTAAATTTTATTTCTGTAATTATACAAAGTGTTCCCTGAGATCCTGTAATAAGTTTATTAATATCAAAAGTATTTCCGTCCCAAACATTCCACAAGTAGTAACCCGCAGAGTTTTTAGAAACGTCTGGCTTGGCATACTTTATTGCGTGTTCATTTTCTTGTATCAGGTTCCAAAGATTTTTATAGATATTTCCCTCATAGTCGCCCTGAGCAATTTTTCTTTCAAGTTCCTCTTTGTTTAATGGTTTTGTTACATACTCGTTTCCATCAGCAAAAATTACTTTCATTTCTTTTACATATCTCTCAGTCTTTCCGTATGCAAGAGTTTTTTCTCCAGCAGAATTGTTTGCGACCATTCCACCAACCGTGTTGAGCATTTTAGATGCAGTATATGAAGGCAAAAGAGCATCGTGTTTAAGTGTCTCAACTTCAAAGTCTCTATAAAAAGTACCGGGTAGAACCGTTGCTTCCTCGCCTGTAACTTCTTTTATCCCACCCATGTGTTTTGTAATATCTAGGATAATAGACTCACTAAGCGAGCCCCCAGACATACATGTTCCAGCCGAACGTGCTGTTATAGACAGAGAGGGGTTATCAGTTTTATTTTCTCCTACAAATTTTACAAGCTTTTGTATATCCTCAGAATCTTTTGGAAACAAAACTAGTTCTGGTTTTACCTCAAACAAACTCGCATCTCTACTGTATGTATCTAATGTTTTCACATCAGAATTAACTTCTCCATTAAATATTTTTTTAATTTCATCAAGCAACTCTGAATGTGAATATTTCATTACATAATTGTATCAAAAATTTATTTTAAAATCATATTTTATATTTATTGAAAATAATTTTTACAAACGAAAAAGCGCGAGGATGAAATCCTTGCGCTCGAGTCCGGGATGACGCTCCGGAAGACGAATAGATCATCAGCACTTTACCTTTCTCAGGTGGGCAGCTTAACTCCCCTTAACGTCAGTTATCTAATGAGACTGACGACGTGCTAAACCCCGAAATTCCTTGCTTTGTCGAGACTTCGCACCTCCATGATGGCGGCATCTTTCGCCCAGTTCTCGTTCTGCCTCCTGATGTATGCCCTGCTGTCATCGTCCTGGGGGTTCTGGGAGGTAAACCCAACTGACATCAACCACGACGCAGCATCCTTCACGCTTTCGAACGGACCGTAGGGCGCCGGGCTCTTCTTCACTTCCACTCCCTGCTTGAGGTAAGCCGAACGAATAATCACTACAAACATGGTGCCTCCTTGGGGAACTGTTGGGATTGGCGGGATGCCTAATCTCTGTTATCTATTTTAACATATTTTACATATTCTGTCAATACTAAAATCCCCTTCAAAATAAGGGCATTTCGTACGAAATGAGTTAGTAAGATTTTTCAGACTCCGCAGGCTTCCAAGCTTGGCTCCGTCAAGGCACCCCGTTCTTGACGGTTGGATGCCGAGGATAAGCGAGCTCTCCGCAGGAGAGAGCGAGCGGTCTGAAAATTTTATTAACGAATGAGTTTTATAGATTGTTGAAGAATCGCAACTTCTTCTCTACAACCTCCTGCACTGCCAGCATTCCCGGTTTAAGGAATTTATAAGGTGCAACCTCGTCTGGGTTTTCTTGAAGAGCTTTTTTTACCGCATCTCTGAAAGCTAGTCTGATTTCTGTATTTATGTGAACAATATTTATTCCATTTGCTATAGCTTGTTTGAAATCATCTTCTGAGTTTCCTGAACCACCGTGAAGCACAAGTGGAATGCCTGTTGTTTCTGATACTTGTTTTACTCTTTCTATATTTAGTTTTGGATCAACTCCCCCACGAAGCATGCCGTGAAAGTTCCCTACTGCAGGAGCGAGCATGTCTACGCCCGTAAGTTCTACAAATTCTTTTGCTTTTGCAGGATCAGTTAGAGAACTTTCATCAAGCATCACACCTTCTGGGATTTCATCCAAAACTTTTGATGATTGCCCAATATAACCCAGTTCAGCCTCAACCAAAACTTCTCGCCCACTTGCCCTAGCATACTCCACGCATTGTTTTGTAAGTTTTACATTCTCTTCAAAAGAAAGTTTTGCGCCGTCTACTATGACAGAGTCAAAACCGGCGTCTATCGCTTCTTTTACTCGGTCAAAAGAGTAAGTATGGTCAGCATTTAGGTATATTGGGTAGTCAAACTCCTCACGAATACTTTTTACTGCAGCTGCTACTAGCTTTACCCCAACAAAATCTCTCTCGCCTTCTGAAACTCCAATAATAACTGGCACATTTAGACTCTGTGCTGCCCTGAAAATCCCCCATAATGCCTCCAAGTTAGAAATATTAAAATGTCCTACTGCAACTTTTTTCTCCCTTGCTTCCCAAACAGTTTGTTTTAATGTTTTTACCATCGTTTTATTATAACATAACTTATTTTGAACATTGCACAGGAATTTAGAGAACAAAGACGAAGATTGAGTAAAACCGAAGCACTGTTTGAGGAGAGGTACCCCTCCCGAGTTTGCGATAGGTTTACGTATCAAGGATATTGTTTTCTTGAATGACGAGCATAGTAAAATCCCAGTAGGGATTTATACGTGTTCAAAATATGTTATGTTATAATTTCTTATATGAATAATGAAAATAAACAGATAGACATGCTCGCTATTGGCGACACGGTAGTAGACGCTTTTATTAGAATTAAAGACGCTTCAACACATTGCAAAATTAACAACGAGGAGTGCGAACTTTGTGTAAGATACGGTGACAAAGTCCCGTTTGAGTCAGTAGAAATATGTTACGCGGTTGGAAACTGTGCTAATGCAGCAGTTTCTGCTAGCCGACTTGGACTACACTCGGCACTATACTCATATATTGGTAAAGATAGAGACGGAGAAGACTGTTTAACATCCCTGCAAAAAGATGGAGTAGATACTACTTATATGCATGTTGATCCAGATAATAAAACAAACTACCACTATGTACTAT
>CAYRHZ010000021.1:0-6029 GCA_964424295.1 uncultured Candidatus Saccharibacteria bacterium
CTGTACCTGCTGTGGTTGTGGCATATGAACCAACTGTTCCTCCGAATACTGCAAGAGAACCGTTAGATAGGGACGGTAGATTGAACGCCCCACTAAATGTAGATGATGCTGTAGAGAATAGACCGTTTAGGAAACCGATAGTTGTAGATGTTGAGTTGTATCCTGCTTGTACTGTGTATGGGAATGCAAAAGTTGAAGTTAGGTAGTTAGTTGTGTCTACGAATGTTACTCCAGAAGAGTTTGTTCGTAGTATACCTGCAGTTGTAGTAGATAGTGTTAGGTTACCTGCGAATAGGTTTGTAGTAGACGCATATCCAAATGAAGCTAGTGTAGTTGAAGTATTACTGAATGTGTTAAGTGCTGTGAATACATTAGATGTATATGTCTTTGGGATAGTTGTTGAAGCTGCGATGAATGAGTTTACGTTTGTGTTTAGGAATGTTGTGTCTAGAGTGAGAGCTCCCGATGAGTTTGTTAGTCCAGCACCTAGTAGTGAGCTGAAGTTTGAACCATTGATGATTAAGCTTGTTGTACTTGCTGTATTAAATGATGCATAAGTAGTAGATGAGAAGTTAAATCTGTTAACTCCAGAGAATGTGTTTGAGTCTGCTAGTAGTGTAGATGATGCTGCTGTTCCTGCAGAAGGATCTATGTAAACAACTCCTGCTGAATTTGTTTTAACGAATCCTGCTGTTGTAGTAGATAGTGTGATGTTACCTGCGATTAGGTTTGTTGTAGATGCTGTATTAAATGAAGCGTATGTTGTACTAGATAGAGCAAATCTGTTTACTCCACTCCATGAGTTGAAATCTGCTAGGAGTGTAGATGAGGCTGATGATTGTGCAGAAGAGTCGACGTATACCAAACCTACAGAGTTTGTTCTAAGAATTCCTGATGTTGAAGTAGATAGTGTTAGGTTTCCAGCAAATAGGTTTGTTGTTGAAGCTGTAAAGAATGAACTATATATAGTACTAGATGAGTAGTTGAAAGATTGAAGCGCTGTAAATACATTAGATGCATATGTTTTTGGAATAGTTGTAGATGCACTTATATATGTATTAACTCTTGCATCTGTGTAGTACAAATTTGAACCTTCAGCTACGTTTGTTGTAAGTAGCCCCAAAGATGAAGTAGCGATTTGTTGTAACCCTGTTCCCCCAAAGTTTCCTAGCAATACTCCACCTGCTGTGATTGAAGTTAATCCAGTTCCCCCACCTGCTACTCCAAGTGTTCCAGAAATTGTCGGTGTAAATGTCAGTGAGCCAGCGGATGGAACAATTGTTTGTCCGAATGTTAAACCATTAAATGAGGCGCTCGTTGTAGAGAAAGTAATTTCTGATGCTGATGTCGTAGAAAAACCAGAACCAAGTGCAGTCAGTGTTCCTGAGCCACCACCTGTCACACAGTTTCCATTTATTGCAAAACATCCAGATGTAAGATTTATTCCGTTTGCAAAAGTTGATGATGCAATAGTAGATGTCACAGAAAGTAGATTTGTAGAAATTCCTCCAACAAAAGTAGAAGTTGCTGTTGAAGTAGAGACAAATGAATTTGCTACAACAGTTCCACCAACAGAAAGTTTTTCATATGGTGATGAAGTTCCGATTCCAACATTTCCAGTTGAAGAATCAAAAACAAAAAGTGATGACCCGTTAAAGGTTCCGCCGTCGTTAAACTGTATTTGTGTATTTGCTCCACCAGGGTTTCCAGCTCCACCGGTTCCAACACAAGTGCCGTTAATTGAAAGACATCCACTTGTTATCGCTATGCCTCCGGCAAATGTAGAAGTTGAAGTGTTTGAAACAGTGAGGTTTGTAAGTGTTGTTGTTCCAGCACTCAAAGAGCCTGCATTTATAGTTGAGTTGTTTATCGTTCCTCCATTAATAGTAGGATTGTTTATAACTGTATTTGTTAGCTGGTCAATTCTCTGGCTCTGAGCTATTTGTTGATAAACATTCGTGATATTACCTCCTGTGCCAGTAGATAGAGAATACAGTTTTTGTAGCAATTCGTTATTTAGCTGCTGTAGGCTCAGTTGTAATTCAGCTTGAGTTATAGCCCCATTTACTGGCTTTTCAACTATTCTCTCTACTACTCTTGTTGTGGTTGTATTTATAACTTTAGTTGTAGGTGTATTTACAGCAACTGTTGGACTTGATGTTTTAGGAGGCTCAACCTTTGTAATGTTGTTGTTTATTACTGTTCCTCTGTTAAACAAACTTGCGATTGGAGTATATATAGAAGTATCAAACCAACTGTTAACTTTTCTATAAACAACAATTCCTCCGTGATCTATCGGGTTCAATTCTTGAGAAGCTTCAACTACAGATGCAACTTGTGATCCATTGTTTGAAAAACTTGATTCAACATTTAGAGCATTCCCAACAAAAGCGACTGTTCCAATGTATCCCTTTTTAACTAAGTTGTTTGTAAAAGCGATTTCTCTTTTTAACAAATTATTATCTCCGTTAAAAGCAGAACCATTAGCTACTGCTTTTCCAACACTTAAAGTTTTTTGACCTAGGTTGTTATAAATAGAATTTAGATTCTCAGAATACAAACCAAGAATATCGTTAAATGCGAAATATACATTTTTTGGAGAGTCCGATATTTTTTGTGAAATACTTGAGAAAGTATTAGTGTCCCCTGAAATGTAACTCGCAACCATTGCAGTAGTTTTTCCAAAAGAAGAAAAACTACTCTTCAAAGAGAAAGCTCCGATAATCATTAGGATCACAACCAGTGCAGGAACAAATTTTCTAGAAACATTTGTGTCAAAAGCAAAAATTAATTCGTGAGCAAATTTTAATTTTGATGTGCCTTGCACAGCCTCAGGGACTTTAACTTCACTCACCACAACCTCCTCCTTCAGAGAAACTGGTGAAGTTTCAGCTTTTACCTCCTCGGCAACAACTGTTGGAATTACCACATTGACAACTGCAGGAACTGTGTCAATTGCAACTTCTTTTTTAGAGTAAAGATTCTTAGAAAAATCAAAAGTTGTTGGAGTGTTTTTATAATTCAAAAGTGAATCTTCTTCAACATACCAAACTCTTCCAATTCTTCTAGAAATAATTTTGTTACTTCTACAAAGTTGGCCGATGTAATCTTTTGAGTAGCCTGTAAGACTTGATGCGTCTTTTACAGAAAAGTATTTTTTATTTTCAAAAAATATTTCAGAAACCATTAGTGATAATTATATCTCTATAAAAAATATAAATCACTAAAATATGTGGATAAATAAGGCTTTCTCGGTCATCCGAGATTTTCTCGTTCATCCGAGATTTTGGCAAAAAAAATATATTCTGAAAAAAAATTTATGAAAATTTAAATTTTTAATTTCTACTTAAATTAAAAAAATATATTAACATTCGTTAGTACATAAAACCAAAAGCCTTCACCTGGCACTACGGGGAGCCAGTAAACAATCTACGTCGAACTACCATTGTCTTTAAATCACCCTAATGCCATGACCGGAACCATTCCACATGATCAATAAATCAAGATTCTTTAAGATTGATAAATTTATATGAATATTATTAACTGTTACTAGTATATTTATCAAGGTTTATCAATGTTCAAATTAATACTAGCTCCTGTACCCAATATACTTTCTTATACTCTTTGGACTAGCGTACATTCTGCTTGATCTGCTTTTTAGAACCTTTGATATATCTTCCGGAGAATATCTCTGTGCTAACAACTTATCAACCAAGTTCCTTATGGTTTTACTACTTAAGACTTTGTTTGAGTCCTTCTTCTTACTAGATTGCCTTTTATTGGCTTGAATATGGGCGTAGTTCGAGCTATATGCACTTCTTCCTCCATATCTACTAACCTCTTCACTTACTGTAGAGACGCCTCGTTCTAGAAGCCTAGCAATATAGTTTATGCTCTTGCCTGTACTAAGCATTTTTTCTATTAGGAATCTCTCCTCTTTTTGAAGATGATTTCTTTTGTTGGACATATAAGTATATATTATACTATTCGTATTTAAAGGTAAAGCATTTATCAAAAAAATATATTGATAAATTCCAATTTATCGGATTGCTCGGTAAAAGATTTGGAAACATTAATGTCAGTTCCAGATGTTTAAGTACGGTGAATATTTGAATCAAAACAATAGCTCAGTTTGGGTAACATTTTTAGAGACTTAGTCCCCTTTTATACAGACCCTCAATAATCCGATTGTTGAAATAAACTACTATGAATTACTGGCTTAAAGTAAACAATATTCAATCACTATGCTGGATACCCAGATTCATACTAAAGTAATGATATACATAATACCTGTGATCACTTCTAACATCTTTGTTCGCAAATACTGGAATAGTCATTGAACCAAAGGGTTTAGGACGACAAAGTCCAATATCCACATTTACACTAAAACAAACATTGCTATTAATACATAAACTTAATATTATATGTATATACCTTTATCAATGTTTATAAAACTTTAATCTATATTTATGGCCAATCTATATATAACAATTAGACAAGCATCAAAGATACTAGGAGTGTCTCCACTCACCCTTCGGAACTGGGACAAGAACGGAAAACTGAAGGCACACAGACATCCAATGAACAACTACAGGGTTTACAAGATTGAGGACCTCGAAACAGTGATCAGAGAAATTGAGGTTGGGGCGGGACTTAGAAAAAGTACCAAAAAGGAAGTTCACAAACTCATCGTTAAACATTTAAGGGATTAAAACTCAAATACAAAAAAATACCTCCGTCAAGAGGTATTTTTTTATTTTATTCAACTTGCTCTGATCTAACTTTTTAGAATTTCTAGAACAATTTTTTTGAATACTTCTGGATTAACTGACCCCTTACTTTCTTTCATCCCCTGCCCCACAAAAAACTGTAGCAACGACTCTTTTCCATTTTTATATTCATTCGCTGTTTCGATATTTTCATCAACAATTTTTTGTGCCATCTTTTTTATTTCTTCAATATCATTTTTTTGTATCAGTCCTTCTTGGTTCGCGATTTCTTTTGGAGTTCTTTTATCACCTCCCCAAATTATTTTTAGAATTCCTTTTGTTCCGTTTGATGACAAATCGCCCGCACCATTCATTTTGATAAGTTCAGAAAATGATACATCTGTTAAACCGCCTAAATTAAAATATGAACCCGTTGTTTTTGAAAGACCAATAATATCTGATGTTATGTAGTTTGACGCAGTTTGAACTAGTTCTTTATTTTCACTCAAAATCTGGTCAGCAACACTTTCAAAGAAAACACCTGCTTCCCTATTATTTATGTAGACCTCAATATCAGATTCTTTGATTCCGTAAACTTTCGAGAATCTTTCTCTTTTTTCTTTTGGAGTTTCAGGTAAAGATTTTTTTAACATTTCATCAGAAAATTCTGGAACCTCTGAAAGCATTAGTTTTGGAAGATCAGGATCTGGAAAATATCTATAATCATTTGCAGACTCTTTTAATCTTTGAGAAAAAGTTGATCCTTTGTTTTCATCCCAACCTCGAGTTTCTTGCACGACCTCCTTCCCCTCTTCCAAAAGAGATGTCTGTCTTTTGAATTCGTAATCAATTGCTTTTCCAGCAGCCTTAAAGGAATTAATATTTTTTACTTCCACTTTTGTACCAAAGGTATCATCTTTTGAAACGGAGATATTTACCTCAACTCTCATTTCCCCTTTTTCCATATTTGCATCTGAAACATTTAGATACTGTAGTAAAAGTTGGTACTCTTTAGCAAAGTTCATCGCTTGCTCACTACTATGTATAACTGGCTCTGTAACAAGCTCAGCAAGAGGTACTCCAGCACGGTTATAATCAACCAAACTAACGCTTCCAGTATCATGAGATGATCTAGCTGTGTCTTCTTCTAAATGAATTCGAGTTAGCTCAACGCCGGCTATAGAGCCTCCAGAAATAAGAGGATACTTGTACTGACTTATCTGATACCCTTTTGGTATATCGGGATAAAAATAGTTTTTACGGTCAAACTCAGTAAAATCTGCTAGATTACTACCAACTGCCTTTCCAACCAAAAGCACC
>CAYRHZ010000021.1:6039-7078 GCA_964424295.1 uncultured Candidatus Saccharibacteria bacterium
ATAACAGGTAGTGTCCCTGGGTAGCCCATACAGACTGGGCATATATTAGTATTGGGCGCCACCTCATCCTTATCGAAGCTACTATTTTTACACGAGCAAAACATCTTACTCTTAGTATTGAGCTCGGCGTGTATCTCCAAACCAATGGTCATTTTATACTTATCCATATCGAAATTTAACTAATCTTATAGTTTTTTAAGGATTTTTACCAACTCGTCACTTAGTTCTTTAACGCTCGCATCATCTAATATAGACACAGTTAGCACATGGTCACTCTTCTTTTTAAATGCGGTTACCATCTTTTTAAGGTCTTTGGGGTCAATAGTGTCTGTTTTTGTAATTAGAATTATCTCCATTTTATCCAACATCCCCTTGTCATACTTCTTCAGCTCATCACGTACCATATTATAGTCTTCTACTGGTTTAGTGTTTTCTGCGGAAACGCAGTGCATGATGGCCTTGGTTCTAGATATATGTCGAAGAAAATTGTAGCCAAGACCCTTCCCTTCTGAGGCACCCTCAATAAGCCCCGGGATATCAGCAATTACAAAACCGTACAAGTCTCCTAGATTTGGAGCTATGGTTGTAAATTGATAGCTACCAACTTTTGCACGTGCAGAAGTAAGAGAGTTTAGTAAGCTTGATTTACCAGCATTCGGTAACCCTACTAAACCTAGATCAACAACGAGTTTAAGTTCCAAATGGTACTCTCCTCCTTGGCTTGGTTTGCCTGGAGTCGACTCTTTTGGGTTTATATTTTTTGGACCCTTAAAGTGTGCGTTGCCATAACCTCTGTTCCCGCCTTTTAAAAAGAAAATGGGCTCCTCATTTAAAACCTCCACCACATCCCCTGTTTCAGTATTTGTAAGAACACTACCTATCGGCAGGTTTAAAATTAGATCTTGCCCAGCCTTTCCATGCATGCAGTTTTTACTACCATTACCACCATCTTCTGCTTTAAAATCCTTGATAAACCTATACTTTGAAAGAAGGCCTATATCACGAACACCCTGAAGATACACATCTCCTCCTTGTCCTC
>CAYRHZ010000022.1:0-6625 GCA_964424295.1 uncultured Candidatus Saccharibacteria bacterium
TTCTCTTCTTTAGCTTTCTTGTCTATCATTTTTTGTATCTCCAATATTTCATCACGCAATATTGCAGCAGTTTCAAAATCCAATATTTTTACAGAACCCTCCATTTGTTTTTCTTTTTGCTGTATTAGTTTTTCTGGATTAGTTGCAAAAGCTTTCTTGTCGAGCTCCAAAAGACCTTCTACGGTTTTCTTATGCTCTGTCTTCATTTGATCAGTAATATCCTGAATCTTTTTTATAATAGTTTTTGGAGTGATACCATGCTCTTTGTTATATTCCATTTGTAGATTTCTTCTTCTAGCTGTTTCGTTTATCGCATACTCCATAGATTTTGTCATGTGGTCTGCGTACAAAATTACTCTACCGTCTACGTTTCTAGCAGCTCGTCCTATAATCTGAATTAAACTTGTATCACTTCGTAAGAATCCCTCTTTATCAGCATCAAGTATTCCAATCAGTGTCACCTCCGGCAAATCCAAACCTTCTCTTAGCAGATTTACTCCCACCAGCACATCAAACTCCCCCCGTCGTAATGACGTAAGTATTTCAATTCTTTGAATTGTTTTTATATCACTGTGCAAATATTCAGCCTTGATGCCTTTTTCTTTTAAGTACTCAGACAAATCTTCTGCCATTTTTTTAGTAAGAGTTGTAGCTATCACTCTGCCTCCTTTTTTAATTGCTTTTTCTGCTTCAATAATGAAATCCTTTATCTGTCCTGGGTACTTTCCTTTTTCAACAATAGGTTTTACATCGACGACTGGGTCGATAAGACCAGTTGGGCGAATAAGTTGCTCCACCACTTTCTCACTGTACTCAGCTTCATACTTGCTTGGTGTTGCAGATGTATAAATAACTTGTCCTACGCGTTCCTCAAATTCATTAAACTTAAGTGGTCTGTTATCCCTTGCGCTTGGTAATCTGAAACCGAAATCAACTAGTGATTGTTTTCTAGATGAGTCTCCAGCAAACATAGCTCCTATTTGTGGCACAGAAACATGTGACTCATCTATAACTGTCAGAAAATCTGGCTCACCTTTTTCATTGTGTGGAAAATATGACAATAGTGTGTCAGGTGCCTCACCCTCTTTTTTTCCAGAAAAATGTCTTGAATAGTTTTCAATACCGTTGCAGTAACCCATTTCTTTTATAAGAGCCAAATCGTAAGTGGTTCTTCTCTTCAGTCTTTCTGCTTCTAGGTTTTTACCTTCTTTCTCAAGTTCCTTTAATCGCTTCGCGAGTTCGGCCTTGATTGTTTTAAATGCTTGAGCACTTTGTTCGGGTGTGGATATAAAATGCTTTGCAGGAAATAGGAAAAAAGTATCTACATTTCTTATTATTGCTCGAGTAATAGCATCTATCTCTAGAATTTCTCCAATTTTTCCATCAATTATTTCAAGTCTGTAAATGACTTTTTCTGAAACCGGCATTATCTCGATCATGTTTCCGATAGCTCGAAACATTCCTGGAGTTAAATCGGCCGTGGTTCTTTCAAAATGTATATCGATGAGCTTTCTAATAAAATCTGCACGAGAAATTTCAGCTCCATTTTTAATTTTTAAATTTACCTTTTCATATTCAATAGGAGAACCTAAACCATATATGCAAGAAACAGAAGCAACGACTATAACATCCTTTCTAGACAAAAGGGCCTGCGTAGATGCGTGTCGAAGCCTTTCTATCTCTTGGTTTATCATTGCCTCCTTCTCTATATATGTATCAGAAACCGGCATGTAGGCTTCTGGCTGATAGTAATCGTAGTATGAAACAAAATAGTGAACAGCATTTTCAGGAAAAAATTCTTTGTACTCTTGAGCAAGCTGAGCAGCCAAAGTTTTGTTGTGGGCAATTACTAAAGTAGGTTTTTGTACTTCTTGGATAACATTTGCAATAGTATATGTTTTTCCAGATCCAGTAACACCCAAAAGAGTCTGATGTTGCAGACCCTCCTTTATTCCATCGACCAAACCTTTTATGGCCTTAGGCTGGTCTCCAGCTGGTGAAAACTCTCTGTGGATTTTAAAATTCATTTTGTAACTATACAATATTTTATATATAAGTTGAACCCCGTGCGGTTAGGCACGGGGCGGATGTTACGCGGACAACGAAGCTGAGCTTGAGTCGGTGGCGGTGACTTCATCCTTTGGAAGGCTGTCGGCGACTACTCGCCTAAACCCAGACGGAATCGTCACATACTGGACGCCTCCTGTTCTGAGCAAGTATAGCAGGTCTTTAGTTGTAAGACCCGTGCGTTCCCTGGCCGCTCTTTGTGTCAGGAGCTCCTTTCCTTCGAAATCTGGTTTAGTCAAAGTGTCTAGGAAGACCAGAATTGTTTTTCCAGGCCCCTTTACGTAGTCGATTTTCCCCTGTCTCGCATAGAGATAGATTCGGGTCGTCGATTGGTGAATCAGCTTGGCAGCCTGTGCAGCGTCAACAAATGGCCTGTGCACATTTGAAGCGCCGACAACACTGTCGAGGTAGATCCTCCTGTCTCGAGCGTTCACGAGGACGCTATCGACAGTCCCTTTCTGTATGTAGACAAATATGGTGTGCTTGCAACACCCCATCATCTCTGCGAGCTCACTGACCCTCACAACTACCCGGCCATCAATCATGCTGGTTGCGCGCATCCAAACACTCCCACGAAAAACTCCTCCAAAAAACTATCATTTTTAACGCTTTTGTCAATAGTTGCTATATTTACTCAGAAATAGCTTTTTATAATCATCAAAATTATCATTAAGTATGGCCTTTCGCATGCCATCAACCATGGTGACTATAAAATGAATGTTGTGAATTGAGACGAGAGTACTTGCTAACATTTCTTTTGCTCGAAATAAATGTGCAACATAACTTCTAGAAAAATTTTTACATGTATAACACTCGCACTCTTCGTCTAATGGATTTAAATCAGTTCTAAATTTTTCATTCATCAAATTAATTTTTCCATTTCTTGTATAGGCGCCACCATTTCTTGCAATTCGAGTAGGCACAACACAATCAAACAAATCACAACCCTTTTCTACAGCCATAAAAAGATCCTCTGGCTCACCTATTCCTAGTAAATGTCTGGGTTTTTCTTTTGGAAGAATTTCATTTACCCAACCAACGGCTTTTTCCATATCCTCCTTATCAAAAGATCCACCAATTCCAAATCCATCAAAATCTAGTCCTCCAATAAACTGTGCACTCTCCTTTCTGAGTCTTTCACTTCTTCCTCCTTGCACAATTCCAAATAATGCCTGAGTCTCTGAGTTTGGTTTTGATTTATGATAATCCAAACTCTGCTTGGCCCATCTATGTGTTCTATCAAGTGCTTCCGCTTGGTAGTGATCACTTTCATTTGGAGAAGTGCACTCGTCAAAAGCAAAAATAATATCCGCACCTAGATTGTGTTGGATATCTATAGATTTTTCTGGAGTAAAATAATGCGCATCTCCACTATCGTGGGCGCGAAAAGTAACGCCATTTGGATCTATTTTTGCTATTTTTGGTAGCTCAACATCATTTACTTCAGGTAGCTGTAACTCTCCTGCCTGCGCAGGCAGGTCTGTTTTTTTATGCGCGATCTTACTTAAGCCACCTTTACCAAAAGCCACACCAAGAGAAAAAACTTGAAAACCACCTGAGTCTGTCATTAAAGGTCCATTCCAATTCATTGCTTTATGCAAGCCTCCCATATTTTTTATATTTTCTGCTCCAGGTTCAAGATATAAGTGATAGGTGTTGGCGATAATGGTCTGAACACCGGTATCTTTTATCTGTTCTGGGGTCAGAGACTTTACAGTTCCTTTTGTTCCCACAGTCACAAAAGCCGGAGTATGTATATCTCCGTGTGGTGTGTGAATTGTTCCCACTCTTCCAAGACTGTTTGGAAGTTCTTTGTGTATTTCGAAAGAAATAGGTTTCATCAAATAGACTCTACCATAAAAATAAAACTCTCAGAAGAGAGTTTTATTTTTCAATTATTTGTCTACCTTTAGTAGTTCAACTTCAAATATTAAAGTCGAGCCTCCAGGGATAGGTCCGTAATCCTGAAGTCCATATCCTAAGTCTGGAGGAACTGAGAGCATTCTTTTTCCTCCAACTCTCATACCCACAATTCCTTCATCCCAACCTTTTATTACCTGACCAGAACCAAGTACGAATTGGAATGGTTCATTTCTTGAAACAGAACTGTCAAAAACAGTTCCATCCACAAATTTACCAGTATAGTGAACAACTACCATGTTACCTGTTTCTGCCGTCTCTCCAACACCAACTACAATGTCTTGTTTCATAAGTCTTGAATTTTGAGCCACGCTCGAAGTATTACTATTAAAAAACGAAAGCAAACTTTGTCCAAAAATAAAGAAAAAACCGACTACAAATATTCCAATTACTACTGCTATCCATTCATTCCTACTTAATTTTTTCATTATGTTATTTATTAGAAAAATTAATGTTTTATATGGTTATAGTATATACTGTAGGTCATGAAAAGCAAAACCCCAAAAAACACGACGTCAGACACGTATCCAATGAGGATTAACAAGTATCTTGCCCACAAAGGACTAGCAACTAGAAAAGGGGTTGATGAACTCATACAGAGCCAGAAAATTCTGATTAACGGGGTCGTAGCTAAACTCGGCGACAAAGTAATGGAGGCAGATAAAGTGGAAGTCAGAGGTACTCACACTAAGAAAAATTATGTGTACTTCGCTTACAATAAACCACAAGGGATTGTAAGTACCAACCCACAAAGAGATGAGAAAGGCATAATGGACAATATTAAAACAAAAGAGAAAGTTTTTCCTGTTGGAAGGTTGGACAAGGAATCACATGGTCTCATAATTTTAACAAACGATGGCCGAGTGACTGATAGACTACTAAACCCTATTTATAAGCACGAAAAAGAATATGTTGTTAGGCTTGATAGAAAATACACTCCAGGGTTTATAAGAAATATGCAGAACGGTGTCGATATCGGCGAAGAAGAGATGACTAGACCTGCGGTTCTAAAAGAAATAGATGAGGATGTTTTTGGAATAATACTAACTGAAGGAAAGAACAGGCAGATTCGACGCATGACAGAAAAACTTGGATATACTGTTCGAGACCTACAAAGAACTCGTGTCCAAAATATAAAATTAGAAAAACTGCCGCTAAATACTCACAGAGAAATTAAGGGTGAAGAAAAAGCAGAATTTTTGAATAGTATTGGGCTAGAATAAGCTTATATGTAAACTTGCTAACAAACTCTGGTACGGTTAGAATTAGCTCATGACAAAAGAAATAATAAACACACCACCAAAGCAGTCTCCAGTAGAAATTCTTACAAGAAAGCAACTTCACGAGACCGCAATCGAGAGAGTGCATTTAATTGCAAAGGAATTCACTGATTCTTTCAATTTTCTTGAGAAGTACCCTAAGTCAGTTACTTTTTTTGGAGGAACTCATTTTAATGAGCTAGATAAGGAATACATAAAAGCAAGATCTGTTTCTGCAAGGATATCCAGAGATCTTAATTATTCTATTGTTACGGGCGGAGGTCCGGGAATAATGGAGGCAGCCAACAGAGGTGCATTTGAGAATGGGGGCGTGTCACTTGGACTAACAATTGAACTTTTAAATCATCAAGTTAAAAACAATTACCTTACTGACAACCTAGATTTCTATTATTTCTTTAGTAGAAAAGTTTGTTTATCTTTCTCTGCCGAAGCATATCTTTTCTTCCCAGGAGGATTTGGAACATTAGATGAGTTTTATGAAATTGTAACCTTGGTTCAAACTAAGAAAATTGAAAAGGTGCCAATAATTTGTGTTGGTTCAGATTTTTGGAACCCGCTTCATGAGCTAATGAAGAAAGAACTTTTAGGTAGAGGAACAATCGATCCCGATGATTTAAATCTTTATTGCATTGAGGACGATGAAGATAAAATTGTAGATATAATCAGAAACGCTCCCGTAAGAAACGGATTGAAGTTTGAAAGAAAAGAAGAAGTATTATAATTATTTTTGAATTTCTTTTTTAATCTCCTTAAACTCGTTTTCAATTTCGAGTAGTCTTTCTCTGGACTCTTTTATTAAATCCGCGCCTTCTTTGACGTTCTCTAAACCTTTTTCTACATCTAGTTCAGACTGAGATTCAAACCAGTCCACAATGTTAGCTAGTTTTTTGAGTGTTTCATTAAGGTTTACTTTTTCTGTATTTTTTTCTTGTGTTTTTTTAGGTGTCATATTATTGTGTGATTGTTTTTATTATACCGTCGGAAACCATAATGTCCAATTCGTCTCCTTTTTCCACTTGTTTTATATTTTTTACTATCTTTTCACCTACTTTCACTATACTGTAGCCATGCTTTAGTTGCCTTTCAGGGTTAGAAATCTCAATTATCTTTCCAGAATTTGTAAGCAATTCTTTTAAATCTGAAGTCATATTTTCAAAACCCATAATCAAATCTTTTGAATACGTATTTATACTATCGTTGTAACGAAGTATCGTAGACTCTATACGGTCTACAGAACGAAGTAGAGTATCTTCAGCCTTTCTAAAAACATCCAAGAGCTGCCCAAAGTGTGTAAATATTTTTTCTTGATATAAATTTACTTTGTGCAGAGCCTCTATCCAAGATGAATTCAAGAGATT
>CAYRHZ010000023.1:0-5667 GCA_964424295.1 uncultured Candidatus Saccharibacteria bacterium
CTCAGATCAACAGTTTGCTTGCAACGATAGCTTCATTGCAGGCACAACTAGCTGGCACAAGTGGTAGTTCAGCATCGACTGGCTACACATTCAATACAAATTTAACAGTTGGTAGTAAGAGTACAGATGTTATGAATCTACAAAAGGTTCTTAACATGAGTGCTGATACTAAGGTTGCAGTTTCAGGAGCTGGTTCACCAGGTATGGAAACTTCAACATTCGGTCCTGCTACAAAAGCTGCTGTAGTTAAATTCCAAGTAAAATATGGAATCACTCCAGCTGCTGGATACGTAGGAGCAATCACTCGAGCTAAATTGAATTCAATGAATTCAACAGTACCTCCAGTTGTTACTCCAGGTAACCCAACAGGCGGATCTGTTTCAGTTTCTGCTGGTTCACAACCTGCAAACTCTCTAGCACCACAAAGTGCAGCGAGAATTCCTTTCACTACAGTTGTTCTTACAGCTGGTTCATCTGATGTAACTGTTAACTCACTTACAGTAGAAAGAACTGGTCTTGCACAAGACGCTGTATTTTCAGGAGTTGTTCTTCTAAAGAGCGACGGAACTCAGATTGGTATCGCAAAGACACTTAACTCAAACCACCAAGCAATGGTAGGTGAGCCTTGGGTGATCAAAGCTGGTACTTCTCAAACAGTTACAGTTGCTGGAAACATGAATTCAAACTTAGCAAACTACGCAGGACAAGTTGCGAGCCTAAATGTTGTTGCAGTTAACACTTCAGCATCAGTTGCAGGTTCACTTCCTGTTACAGGAGCTATGCACACAATTAATGCTTCTCTAACACTAGGTACAGCTCAATTGTCATCATCATCATTTGATCCAAATTCTGCACAAACAAAAGAAATTGGAACAACTGGATACAAATTTGCTGCAGTTAGAGTTACAGCTGGTTCAGCTGAACAAGTTAGACTATGGTCAGTGCGATGGAACCAAACAGGTTCAGCATCATCACAAGATCTTGCTAACGTAATGGTTTATGTTGATGGTACATCTTATCCAACAGAAGTTTCTTCTGATGGTAAGTACTATTCAGCAAACTTCTCTGGAGGAATCCTACTTGATAAGGGCAGTGCTAAGGATGTTTACATCCAAGGTGATGTCACAGGATCTGGAGCTTCAGGAAGAACAGTTCAATTCGATCTATACAAAACAACTGATATTTACCTATCAGGCGTAACTTATGGATACGGAATTACACCAACAGCTGCAACTACAGGATCAGTTTCAACTGCTTCTGAATTTACAACTGGAACACCGTTCTTCTCTGGTTCTCTAGTAACAGTATCTGGAGGTTCAGTTACAACAATCCAAAAAGCAACTTCAGTAGCTGCTCAAAACATTGCTGTTAACGTTCCTAACCAAGTACTTGGAGGATTCACAACAGATATCAAGGGTGAAGCTCTATCTGTACAATCATTAGTATTCTCAGTTGCTTCTTCTTCAGGTTCAGGATACGGTCCTTTGACAAACGTAACAATCGTTGACTCAAATGGTGCTGTAGTTGCTGGTCCAGTTGATGCTACATCTGCGGGGGTACTTACATTCACAGATACAGTAACATTCCCAGTTGGTGCAAAAACTTATACTCTAAAGGGTAAAGTTGCTTCAACTATCGGAAACGGAACTATTTACACATTGTCTACAACTCCTTCATCAGGATGGACAAATGTAACTGGTCAAACAACTGGTAACACAGTTACAATTTCAAATGCTGGATTCTCAATGAACAGCATGACAGTAAAGGGAGCTGCTCTAGCAGTTTCAGTTTCTGCAACACCTTCAGCACAATCAATTGTTGCTGGTGGACAAGGAATTGTATTTGCTAACTACCAATTCGACGCTTCACAATCAGGTGAGGATGTTAGATTCGCATCAATTCCATTGGTTTACGATAACGGAAACAATGCATTGGCTGCTAACCCAAATCAACTAAGCTCATGTCAATTGTGGGATGGATCAGTAGCTTTGAACCAAGGTTCAAACGTTGTTAATCCAGCTTCAACAGCGACATCATCAACACCTACACTTACACAAACATTTACATTTGATTCACAGTTCACAGTTCCAAAGGGAGCAGTTAAGACTTTGTCTCTAAAATGTAATGTTTCAAGTACGGCTGATGCTAATTCACAATTCCAGTGGGGTATCCTAAACGGTGCTTCAATCTCTGTAACAGGAGTTACTTCATCTAACGATGTTGCAGAAACTGTTACAACTGGAAGTGGACAAGTTATGACTAACGCTTCAGGTTCTCTAGTTGTATCTACAGATTCATCAAGTCCTTCATACGCACTTGCTGCAGCTGGATCAACAGGAAATGTTGCAGGAGTTTACAAATTCCGAGCTACAAACGAAGCTGTTAATCTAAACAGAATCGGACTTAGACTTACAAACGCAGCTTCATCTTCAGCTTCTGACCTAGTACAGGTTTCTATCTGGGATGGTGCTACACAAGTTGGTACAGCAGTATTTACTGGTACTAACAGAGTTGCTACATCAACATTTAACTCAGTAGTTGTTCTTCCTAAGGACGCTGACAAGACATTGACTGTTAAGGTTGACTTAGCAATGGTTGGAACATCACAACCTGGTACACAAGGTGCACTTATTGCAGTTGATGTAAATTCATCTGACACTACAGGTACTCAAGGTACTGGATCTTCTTCAGGTAACACTGTAAACGCATCTGGTTCTACAGCAGTTGCTGGAGTAAGAATGTTCAAATCTCTACCAACATTCGCATCTGACACACTTCCTACAAACGGAGTTGGAGATGGAAGATTGATGAGATTCAAAGTTACTGCAAACTCAGCTGGACAAGTTGGATTTAATCAATTCAAATTCACTCTAGCGACATCAACAATCACAGGTATTACTAACGTAAACCTATTCGGATACACAGACGCTAGTTATTCAACTGGTATCTCTGGATTCACATCAGGTCAAATTGCAACGGCTAATGTTACTCCTGGTTCAATATCAGGAAGTTCATACCCAATAACAATTACACCTGCTTCAATTGTTAGTGTTCCTGCAGGATCTACTTATTACTTCGAACTTAGAGGAACTGTAGCTGGTGTACAAACTGGCTCATCAGTTTCTACTACACTTCTAGGTGATTCTTCATATCCTTCATTGGCAACACTTATGGGATCATCTGCTGCTGTTGTTACAGCTTCTGGTAACCTAGTATGGTCACCAAACGCTACTTCAACTTCAGTTGCTGCCTCAGACGATTGGACAAACGGATACGGAGTTGTTGGTCTACCTTCATCTGGAATGATCCAGACTCGAAGTAACTAATACTTCTAAGTTCTGACTTAGCAATAGGTTAGAATGAACAAAAAACCACCCGCCTTAAACAAGCTGGGTGGTTTTTTGTTGTCTGTATTTTCTTTGGAATTGTGATAAAATCACCCTATGCAGATAAACAAAACACAGAAGATAATAATAGGTCTCGGAATAGTCCTACTTGCGCTTGGTGTCGTATTTTACAATAAAATCGGGGATACAACCTCTGGAGGAAACAGTTCAACAACCACACCAAAGGTTACTGTAATGAAAGATGAAAATGGCAATGAATATACTGTTGAGGAGGTACCGGTTGGGGTTGAAGATATTGCAGTTCCAGATCTAAATAGAAAAGTAGTTTTTGGCTCCAGTATATCGCTCGATGCGGCCACAAGAAAAATAGTAAGTGATAAAATAGTTTCTATTCAGGCAGAGTTAAAAAAAGATAGTAAGCTTTTAAACAAGTGGGTTGACCTAGGACTTTATCAAAAGATGGCAGGTGACTATGAAGGGGCTTCGCTTTCTTGGAAATATGTCGGTGAAGTATCTAATGACTACGTTGCAGTCGGAAATTTAGGAAATCTATATGCCTATTACATAAAAGATAAATCAAAGGCAGAGGTTTACTACAGGGAAGCTATAACGAGGGGCCCAGGTCAAATTTATTTGTATGTTCAGCTAGCTGAGGTATATAGAGATGTTTTTCAAAATAAAACAAAGGCAAGAGCAACTATTGATGAAGCTCTCAAGATTTCACCTAATAACCAAGAGCTTTTAGCTTTTAATGCTAATCTATAATAATATGAAAAAATATTTTGATAAAGATTTCTTCAGGTTCTTGCAATAATCTGCACAAGTATTATAGTTTTATTAGCCTCAAGACTTTATCAAGAAGAATCGACAGTTAAAGATGGAGCTAAAAGTGAGGTGGGTGCAGTTATTAATTTTAATCAATAAAAATATGTCAGAAGGAAATTTTGAAATTACAGGTGATGATATGGAAAAAGTAGATGGTATGGAAATTGAAGTAGAAGGCTCAAAAATAGAAGACGAAGTTGATTTAAAGGGGCAAGTTGCAGCCTTGGAGAGTCAAATAGAATCTCTTGAATCTAAAAATGATGAATTAGATATTTCTAGAATAGAAGCTTTGAAAAGGGAATTGCAGGATTTGAAAAATAAACTTTCGACACAGGGCTAATTGACAATATTTAGATTTCCTATATATTGTATTTCATAAGGTCAAAGATAACAGATGCTTGAAAAAGCTTAATTTTCTGTTTAGATTCTTCACTATTTTGTGATTTGTCACCTTAGGTCGTCGCACATTATAAAAATAAGCTAATTTAATATGGCTATAAATAGAGAAAAGAAAGGAGAGATTCTTTCTAAATTGAAGAAAATCGTAAAAGATTCAGCTTCTATCGTGTTCATCAATTTCCACGCTCTGCCAGTAACTGACTCTTCTCAAGTAAGAAAAGCTCTTAGAGAGAAAGGTGTTGGATACACAGTTGCAAAGAAGTCTCTAACTAAGAAAGCTCTTAGTGAGGCAGGATTTGAAGGAACAATGCCAGAATTGCCAGGTGAACTAGGTATCGTATATGGAAATGATCCTGTAGAAGGAGCAAGAGGAGTATACGAATTCCAAAAGAAACTTGAAAAGAAAATACAAATAGTCGGAGGAGTTTTTGAAAATAAGTTTATGAATCAGTCAGAGATGCTAGTCATTTCTCAGATTCCTTCTCTTAAAACTCTACACGCACAATTTGTTAACCTTATCAATTCACCAATACAAGGATTGGTTGTTGGTTTGAAAGCCATCGCAGATAAGAAGGGTGCAGAAACTCAATAAGGTTTAAAAATTATTAAAATTATAAAAATATTATTATGGATGAAACAACAAAAGTAGTAGCAGACGTGCCTGCGCACGCAGGAACTCCAGCAAAATTTAAAGCTGTTGTAGAGGCTATTGAGAAAATGTCAGTTTTGGATTTACACGAATTGGTAAAACACCTAGAAGAGAAGTTCGGTGTTTCAGCAGCAGCTGTAGCAGTAGCGGCACCAGCAGGTGGCGCAGCAGCAGGAGCTGATGAAGGGTCATCAACAAAAGGTGTTGAGCTAACAGACGGAGGCGCAACAAAGATTGCTGTTATCAAGGTTGTGAAGGAGGCTCTAGGTCTAGGACTTAAAGAAGCTAAGGATCTAGTTGACGCTGCTCCTTCAATGCTAAAGGAAGGAATGAAGAAAGAAGACGCAGAAGCCCTAAAGAAAAACCTTGAAGCTGCGGGGGCTAAAGTAACGCTGAAATAATTATTAAATTATTTCAGGTTACTTTAGAGCCGCAGGCGCGAAGCCG
>CAYRHZ010000024.1:0-5561 GCA_964424295.1 uncultured Candidatus Saccharibacteria bacterium
GTTGCTGGTTATGTTAAGAGTTTGAAAAACAACTGGCTTACTGCATGTAGAGAAATAGACTACTGTATCGGACAAGACCTGCACAAAGTTGCCCAATCAAATATGAACTTCCTTTTCGTGATTCCTGGATGTGCTGGAGGCTTCAGAACTAAAACTTTTCGAGAACTTATAAAGTTTGAACACGACACTCTTACTGAAGACTTGGATTTTACATACAAAATGCACACAGACTATACAAACATAAGATATGAAAACAAAGCTTATGTTTATACTCAAGATCCTTTTACACTTTACTCATATATAAACCAAATCAGACGATGGTACAGTGGAGGTTGGCAAAACCTTAAAAAACACTTACCGAATGTTATCGGTAGACCTCTAGTTGCTATGGAACTTTCACTTATGTATATAGAAGGTATTGTATTTTCAATACTACTATTTATTATGCCGTTCCTAAGCATTAGTTTCTTTGGATACTACCTACTTTTCAACCTATTCTTCGTAATGGCGATTAGTACTTATGCCGGAGTAAAAAGAAACAGAATAGATCTAATACTATACTCCCCTCTTTATATGATACTAATATTTGTAAATGCTCTAATATTCATGGAACAATTTACAAGTGAAATTGTTATGGGAAGAAAGCTGGACATTTGGTTCAAACCAGAGAGAAGCAAAGAAACATTAGCACAATAATATAAACTATCATGCCACAAGCAAGCCCAATCGGAGGACTATCACTTATAATTCACATTCTAATCAATGTGGCTTTATTCTTGTATAGAAAATTAATCACGGCTTTTAATATTCCGGAGAAAAACGCTGTATCCAACTACTTTGAAAAACTAAAGAGTAAAGACGGTGAGACTTCTGGCAGAAAAGCTCTTTCATACACACTTGTATTTTTTATTTTCCTGGTAATGGTTAGTAATTTTGCTTTTGTGACAATTAAACTTTTCAATCTAGACCACAATGGTAGAGCAATAACTCAAATCACAAATAACTTCAGAATAATAATGGCTCCAAATGCCAAAAAAATTGAGGATATAAAAAATGGGACTTTTATTAACGCAGAAAACCAAAGCATAATATCTGAAAACTTAGAGTCTAATGAGAAAATATCTTTGGTTGATTTTATGGATAATATAGGTATTGTTGATACATCTTTTGAGGCAAGAGCAAGTCTAGCAAAAGAGCTAGGGACCGTACAAAACAAAGAAGAATACGTAGGCTCTGAAAGACAAGATGGGTTAATTATTAAAAGAATAAGAGATGAGTTGAGTGCTTATATGCAAGCAAATGAGATTGATTATATAAATTAAAAATATGAAAAACATAACAAATAAAATAATTGGTTTTGTAATAGTGGCTATAGTTGCAACAACTTACACAGTGAGTCCAAAAGAAGCTCTTGCGCTTCCGGCGGGTTTTGAAACTCAAGTTGTGGCAGCTGGCTTTAACCAACCAACTACTATTGCCTTCACACCAGATGGCAGAATTTTCGTTGCTGAAAAAGCAGGTGCAGTTAGAATAATCAAAAATGGTGCCCTACTTGCGCAACCACTCATCTCTCTTTCTGACGTTAACTCTTATGGAGACAGAGGTCTTATCGGAATGGCTGTTGATCCAAACTTTGCATCAAACGGATACCTATATCTTTCATACACTTTTGAGAACACCCCGGGAACAGCTTTCTCTGGAATTAAAACAGCTAGAGTTATAAGAGTAACTGTAGTTGGTGACACAGCAGAAGAATCTTCAAAAGTTATTCTAGTTGGAAGTATTGGCGGAAACGCTGCCACTCCTTCTTGCGATAACTTTGCTGTAACTTCAGACTGTATCGCTTCTGATGCACCATCTCACTCAATCGGAGGAATGCGATTTGGACCAGATGGAAAACTTTATGTAGCAACTGGAGACGGTGCACACTTTGACTATGCCGACTCTCGAGCACTAAGAGCACAAAACATTGATTCTCTTGCTGGAAAAGTACTAAGACTTAATACTGACGGAACAGCACCAACGGACAACCCTTTTTATAATGGAAACCCAAACTCAAACAGATCAAAAGTTTATGCTTACGGTTTTAGAAACATGTTCAGATTCAACTTCAGACCTTCAAACGGTTCACTTTACGGTGGAGACGTAGGATGGAGCTCATACGAGGAAGTAAATAAGGTGGTAAGTGGAGGAAACTACGGATGGCCTTGTAGAGAAGGAAACGTTGTTACACCAAACGGACTAAACTGTACAGCTACTGGTGCTATAGACCCACTATATGTATATGCACACGATGGAAACGGAGCAGGTTCAGTAACTGCAGGTTCATTCCCTACTGGAACAGCTTATCCAGCTTCTTATCTAAGTACATTTTTCTTTGGTGACTACGCGCAAAACTGGTTGAAAACAATGACAGTTTCTGGAACAGATACTAATCCAGTTGTTACAGACTTTGGTGGAGCTGCAGACGGAACAAACGGACCAGTTGAAATAGTTACAGGACCAGAAGGAAATATATATTTTATTTCTATTTACACAGGAGAACTAAAAAGGCTTACACACACATCTGGAAACAGACAGCCTATTGTAAATATTGGAGCTACACCTACTTCAGGAGTTGCCCCTCTTTCTGTTAGTTTTTCATCAGCAGGAACAAGTGACCCTGACGGAAACCCAATCACATATCTTTGGAACTTTGGAGACAACTCTACTTCTACAGTTGCAAACCCATCTAAGGTTTACTCTGCAAACGGTGTATACACTGCATCATTAAGAGTTAGAGATAACCAAGGAGGAGAAACAACAAAGAGCGTCAAAATAACAGTTGGTAACCAGGCTCCTACAGCAACAATCACTGCTCCGCTAAACGGTTCGCTATACAATGTTGGACAAGTATTAACATTAACTGGAGTTGGAACTGACCCAGAGACTGGAAACCTTCCAGCTGGAAACTTGTCTTGGAGAGTTATACTTCATCACAATATCCACACTCACGTTCTTGAACAACACACAGGAAACAATATTTCATTTACTGGACCAGATCATGGCGATCCAGATGTTTACACAGAAATTGAACTAACAGTAACAGACTCTGTAGGTCTTACTGACAAAACAAGTACATATATATATCTAAACAACGCAGGAGCGGGAGGTGGAAACCTTGTAGACAACCATTCAATGGAAACTACAGACCCACAAAACCCAACGGTACCAGCAAACTGGGCTCAAGATTGGTGGGGCGTTAATGCACAAACATTTACTTATCCTGTTACTGGACAAGAAGGTTCACTTCTTAAGGGAGGTAGAGTTCAAATCACTTCTTACACTTCAGGAGATGCAAAATGGGCATTCGCACCAGTTTCTGCACTTCCAAACACAGCATATACATTTTCTGACTACTACACATCAAACGTAGTTTCTACACTAGTTGCTGAAGTAACCCTAACAAACGGGACAACAGCATACATAAACCTAGGAACTACACCAGCAGCAACTACATTTACAAAAGTTACAAAGACTTTTACAACACCAGCAAACGCAAGATTTGTTACTGTATTTCATTTACTAGAAAGAGTTGGAATACTTACAACCGACAATTACTCATTAACTATTGGAACTTCAACTCCTCCAACTGACACAGTTGCACCAAATGTTACTGTAACTGCGCCTGCAAACGGAGCTACAGTATCTGGAAACGTAAACTTCACAGCAACAGCAACGGATAACGTAGCGGTAGCCGGAGTTAAATTCCTTGTTGATGGTGTTATAAGAGGAACAGAAGACACTACAAATCCTTATGCTATTTCATGGAACTCAGCATCATCTACAAACGGATCTCACACACTAACCGCAGTTGCAAGAGACACTTCTGGAAACCTGGCTACATCAAGTAACATTTTAGTTACAGTTAACAATCAAACTGGAACAACAACTGGACCAAATCTTGTTTCTAATGGAACATTTGAAGCCGGAACAACACTACCGACTGGATGGTCAAAAGGTGGTTGGGGTACTAATACAAGAACACTTACCTACCCTGTTACAGGGGCATCATCTGCAAAAGCAGCTAGAGTTGAAATTACAGCTTACACTAGTGGAGATGCAAAATGGGTTCACACAAAGGTCCCAGTTACTCCAGGAACTCAGTATGTATACAAAGACAAGTACCGATCTAATGTTATCTCTGATGTTATTGGAGAATATACTCTAAGCAATGGAACATTGAGTTACTTTGGTCTACAAAAAGAACTTGTACCAAACTCAAATTGGACACAAACTTCAGGAACATTTAATCCTCCTGCAGGAGCAACACAAGTTACTTTCTATCACCTTATCTCATCAGTTGGATGGGTGGAAGTTGACGATGTTGAAGTGCGAACAGCAGGAAGTGGAACACAGGGAGAAATCATTCCTCCAGTAGTTCAATTCCTTACTCCAGCAAACAACCAGACTGTTTCTGGAACAGTAAACATTACAGCTTCTTCTTCAGACAACGTAGCTGTTACATATGTATTCTATGCGGTAGATGGCGCTCCTATCACCGGCCAATTAACTACCGCTCCATATTCATTTGCATGGAACACAGCTTCTACAACAAATGGTCCTCACCTACTAAAAGCGACTACTCACGACCCAAGTGGAAACAATTCAACATCAACTATCACAGTTATTGTTAATAACTCAACTACTACACCAGACACAACTGCACCATTGGTAGCTATTACAGCACCTGCAAACGGTTCTACAGTTTCTGGAATTACAAATATAAACGCATCATCAACAGACAACGTTGCTGTCGGTGGAGTTAAATTCTTAATAAACGGAACACAATTTGGAACTGAAGACACAATAGCTCCATATACAACAGCATGGAACACAGCTTCTACATCAAATGGAAGCTATACATTACTTGCAGTTAGTAGAGATACTTCTGGAAACCTAGCAACATCGACTGCTGTAAACATCACGGTAAACAATGTTACTCCTCCAACTGGTGGAAACATGATCCTAAACCCTTCTGTTGAAACAGCAAACGGGGCAAAACCTCTAAACTGGAATAATGGTAAATGGGGCACAAACACAGCAACATTCACGTACCCTACTACAGGACAAGATGGCGCAAAAGCTGTTGGTATAAATATGACAGCGTACACTTCTGGAGATGCAAAATGGTTCTTCGATGATGTTACTGTTGTACCTGGAACTACATACACATTCTCTGAATACTATAAGAGTAATGTCGTTACAAACGTAACAGTTAGATATACAACTACAGCAGGAGCAGTGAGCTATGTATCACTTGGAAATCCAGCAGCATCTGCAACATTTGTACAACGAACAAATACAATCACAATCCCAGCAGGAGTTACAAAAATGACAGTATTCCATATTATAAAAAGTGTGGGAACACTAGATGTTGATAATGTATCTCTTACAGGCCCTGGAGGAGCACCTACAGACACAACAGCGCCTACAATTTCTCTTACATCCCCTACAGCATCGTCTACAGTTTCTGGCACAGTTAATATGTCAGCAAATGCAAATGATAATGTTGGTGTTAC
>CAYRHZ010000025.1:0-5473 GCA_964424295.1 uncultured Candidatus Saccharibacteria bacterium
TTGGTACAACAACACTACGAGGATTGAACATTGCTGGCTTTGCTACATCAACATCAAACGTAGGATTCAATATCACTAACGGATGTTATGCTGTGAACGGAACATGTATCGGAGCAGGAGGATCAAGTGCTTCATCTACACTACTTGCAGACTTCAACACATTCTCAAACACAAACAACTTCACAGGAAAAGTAGGTCTAGGAACATCTACACCTTGGGCTAAACTTTCTATCAACCCAACAGCTGCTGATGGTTCAGCGCCTGCATTTGCGATTGGTTCTACAACTGGAACATCATTTGTAGTAAATAATGCTGGAGAAGTTGGAATTGCAACAGCAGTGCCAACTAGCGGTTATGACTTAACTGTAGGAAATGAATCAGCGTCCGGAAATATACAAATTGTTGGTTCAGATAAGATAATTGATTTCTGTACAACAACTAACTGTGCAGGGGGACAAGGAAGAATACGAAGTATAGACGGATCAGGTATGTCTATTGATGATGTGTCACTAACACTAAAAACAATAGATACAGATAGATTAACAATCACAACAGCAGGTAATGTTGGTATTGCGACAACCGCGCCAGCTGCTACACTCGCTGTTGATTCTCGAGCAGGAGACAACTTCTCATTCTGGGTTGGTTCAACAACAAATCCTTGGTTACGAGTATCCAACTCAGGCTTCGGAACAACAACTCTCCGTGGTCTAAACATTACAGGTTTTGCTACATCTACATCTAATGTAGGCTTCAACCTAACTGGTGGATGTTTCTCAATCAACGGAACTTGTGTAGGTGGAGGATCATTCTCAAACACTCTAGCTAACGGAGGTACAGCAACAACAACATTCTACAATGGTGGAGTAGTATTCTCTGATGGACTAAGACTTACACAAGCATCATCAACAGGAGCATTCTTCTGGGATGATACAAACAGAAGACTAGGTCTAGGTACATCATCACCATATGCAAGACTATCTGTAGTAGGTGAGATAGTTGGTACAAACATCTCTGCAACATGTACAACAGCAACTTCAACTATCGCTGGAGGACTTAATGTTGGAAACGGAGCTATCAACTACGACTTCTCAACTGGTATCACATCAATACCAAATCTAACTATTGGTGCTACTTCATTCGAGGCAGATTCTGGAATTGTATCTTGGACAGATATGCCGGTTACAAGTGCTGCAACAGCTGGAACAGAGGAAAGCTACTCAGCTATGATAGATGGATATTCAATCCTTTCAATATTTGGCCGATCAGACGGAGCAGGCGGTCTATCTCAATACGGTCTAGGTATCGGAACAACTACAACAGCATGGCTTGCAACATTTGCATCAAGTACTCAACCACAGCTCGCACTTTCAGCTGGAGCAGGTCTACCACAACTAACATTTAGAAACACAGGAACATCATTCTACATCTCAACTACAACAGTAGCAGGTAATGCAACATCATCATCAGCTGCACTTGAAATAGCACTAGGTGGATTTGGTACAACAACACTACGAGGATTGAACATTGCTGGCTTTGCTACATCAACATCAAACGTAGGATTCAATATCACTAACGGATGTTATGCTGTGAACGGAACATGTATCGGAGCAGGAGGATCAAGTGCTTCATCTACACTACTTGCAGACTTCAACACATTCTCAAACACAAACAACTTCACAGGAAAAGTAGGTCTAGGAACATCTACACCTTGGGCTAAACTTTCTATCAACCCAACAGCTGCTGATGGTTCAGCTCCAGCATTTGCGATAGGTTCTACAACAGGAACATCATTTGTAGTTAAGAATAATGGAAATGTTGGAGTGGGAACAAGTAATCCATTAGTTGATTTCGTTGTATTCGCTGTAGATGACGCCGCACTTGCTGTAAGTTCTTTTGGGGGAAATAGTAATGCATCCGTGGTTATTGATAGAGGGGCATTCAATAGAAATGCGCAGTTGATGTTCTCAACAACAGGATCTCTTGCTGCATCAATTGGTTTCCAAGACGACGCAGTTGCACCACCTGATTCTATAGGAATAAACATGGGTCCAAACAATTTTGATGCGCCAAACTTTGTATTCACACAGCAAAACTTCCTGGGAGTAGCAACTGCAACCCCTCAATATAACTTAACAATCGCTTCAACAACTGGTGCTCAACTTTCACTTTCAGCCGGAGCAGGACTAGCACAATGGGTATTCAGAAACGCAGGAGGAAACTTCTACTTAGCAACAACCACTGTCGCCGGAACAAGTACATCAACTCGAGCTGCACTTTCTATAAACGGAACAACTGGAGCATTTTCACTAGGAACAACAACTGCTGGAACATTGCTTATTGATGCCAACGGTTTGGTGTACGCAGGAGCAGCTGCTGGAGGAGGACATACTATATATGACGAAGCTACACCTCTTTCATCAAGAACAAAACTAACATTCCTTGGAACAGGGGTTGCTTGTGCTGACAACGCGGGTAATGACTCAACAGATTGTACTATTACTCCTGGAGGCGGAGGTGCGGCAGATGGAAACTGGGTATTCAACCAATCTGCTAAAAACTACATTGAACTAGCAACAACAACAAATCGTGTTGGACTTGGAACAACAACTCCATACGCAAAACTTGCTGTAAAATCTGGTTCAACAGCAACTACAACACTTGCTCTTCAAGCAGAAGTTGGTCAAACAGCAAACATTTTGGATATTTACACTGCATCAGGAGGTCTAACTTCAGTTATCAAATCTGATGGTTCACTTGGACTTGGAACAACCTCACCTTGGGCATTCCTTTCAGCTTCATCGACAACAGTTGCTCCTCTTGCAGTACTTGACCAAAGAGGAAGTGGAGGATTGTTTACACTTCAACAAGCAGGAACAGATAAACTAACTGTTGCAAACAGCGGGGCGCTTTCAATATTTACAACAACAGGAGACACAGTAAAAACAGGAACTGGCGGATCAAAAGTAACAGACTTTGATTACTCTGGATCAACCCTAGCTTCAACAACAGCTTCAAACGGATATGTGATTATAAGTGATGGAGTGGCAACAAATGGTGGATTGATAACCTCAACTTCAACACTTACAGCTGCAAATGTTGGAGTTGGAGGTCATGTGGTTATTAGAACAAACGGACAGTACCTAATCATTCACGGAGGTGGATCTGCTACTGCTTCAGTTTGGAATGGTAGACAAGGAGGAACTATGTCTACTCTTGCAACAAACGTTGTATCAACAGGAAGTGTTGGTGCGGGGTCTGTTTCACTAAAGAGACCAGACGGAAGATACATGATAATTCACGGAGGTGCGACAACAGCGACTTCAATATATGATCCTATGGGAATTACTGCTGTTACAGCAGGACCTACCATAACGGGTTCTGCAGCAACTGGTACTACAGCGGTACTTCTACCGAGCGGTAAGTATTTGGTTCTTCCTGGAAACACAACTAGTTGGGGAGTTTATGCTCCTTCATCACCGGGAACTTTGGGTTATACAAACGTATCAACATATATTGGTGGTGGAACACCTACTTGGGGACCAGGTACCCACGCACTTCAAAGAGACGACGGAACATTCCTAATTTACGTTGGAGGTGGAACTACTACATATATTTACAACCCATTTGTTGGAGCAAACGGTTCTATGTATCCAGGACCAGCATCTCCTACTGCAGTTACTGGCGGAGCCTTCTCTATCAGAAGACAAGACGGATTGTTCCTAACTCTTCCAGGTATTGCTAACCAGTCATTCGTTTACAACCCAGTAGCAACTACAACAACAAACGCTATGGGGTCATTCTCAGGAAATATTGGAGTTGGTCCAACTGCAGGACTTTCTGAAGGAGCAGCACAAACATTGTGGAGACAAGATGGTAAATATCTTCTTATTACTGCTACAACTTCGGGCTCAGTTCTTACAACAAACCTACTTGACCCAGGTGCAGGACTTCCAGGTTCATCTGGGGCGCAAAACCCAATCTTTACAACTTCAGGCGCACCATCTATGACAGCGGGAAGCGTGGGTCTTGGTATGACAGTGGTAATGTTGCAAGACGGTAGACAGGCTATTATCCGAGGTGCAGGGAACACTATAGATCTTTATGACAGCAACTTTATTACGGGAACAAACGCTGCAAATGTTAATGACGCATACTACGAGTCAGAGTGTATTGCTTCTCCAAGCCTTTCACCAAACTCAACTCTAAACTGGACATCGAACCAAGAAGGTAAGATACAGGCATATGTTAGAACAGCAACTTCACCATCACTATGTTCAGATGCAACATATGTTCCTGTTGGAAATTCTGGAGATCTTATTGGTGCAACTTCAACTTTGAATAATGTTGTGCAGTTTAAGTTCGTGTTCCAAAGAGAGTTACCAAGGTGGCTTGACCAAGAGTGGGGTCTAAGAAAGGGAGGTCTAACAAGATATAGAAGAGTAAACGCTGACCCTGTGTTGTTTGATGTTCGAGTGGATAACGGTGCGGTTCTACACAGATCTCAATTTGATTTTGGAAATACAGTTTCTTCTACTACTGCTCCTGCATCCGGTCCTGTTTATGTAAATATTGCCAATGACAGTAATAGAAGTAACGCACTGGCTCTGCAAAATAGCAGTCTAGCTGATACTCAAAATATTGTTAATTCAAGTCATTATAATGGAACAACAACTTCTCATTCAGCTTTGACAACAGGTACGGCTTCAACAACCCTTGTTATAAAGAGACCAGATGGCAAGTGGATTGTAGTTGCTGGTAACGCTACACCAAACGCAATGGTTTACGATGAAGCAACTCAAGCGTTTACCGCAAATACATCAGTACCTACAGTTTCTATCGGTATGGGCGCATTGTCATTCAAGAGACCAGACGGCAAGTTCCTTATCGTTACGGCAAACAGCGGTATTTCTTCATCAACAACAAATATTTATGACCCTGTTGCAAACACTTTCGTTGCTGGACCAAACCTAGCATCAGTTACTGGAAGTACTGGAGCTGGAGAAGGTGCGGCTTCTATTCCTTTGCCAAACGGTCGTGTGCTTATTATGCACGGAGGTGCGACATCTATGTCTTCAGTTTACGACCCTGTAAACAACAGTATGTCACCTGGACCACAACCTCACTTAACAAACGAAGCAACTGTAACAACTGTTGGAGCTGGTTCAATGTTTATCCCTAGACTAAACGGAACATATCTATTTATTCCTGGAATGGTAAACACAATGACTCCGGGTATTGTGGGACAATCTTGTACAGCAGCTAGAACAACAACAAACATATTTAATCCTTACACAATGACATTCTCAGTTGTTGGATCTCCTGTGGCTACTGGAGGTACGGGTCCTGGAGCATTTGCTTTCCAAAGAAAAGACGGACAATGGGTTATCGTTAGAGGAGGTGCAACTGCTGCAAGCTGTGCCAGCGTTGCGACAACATTGTTGTATGACCCAAGATCAAGTTCTGGTTCTACATC
>CAYRHZ010000026.1:0-5330 GCA_964424295.1 uncultured Candidatus Saccharibacteria bacterium
CTATCGTAAGCCCAATGCATCACTGCCTGTCTTTGCTTTGGCCTACAAGTAAAGTCACCCACGCTACAATTTTTACTTATCTGAGCTATATGCCGAGTAATGGCCTTCCATCTCTTTATTTGTCTTTCATCTTCTACTGGAATACGCCTCCCCATATAGTAACGACAATACCATTCAAACCAACCTCGAGGATCACCAGAGTATATCCAACCTTTTTTCCGCCAGACAGAAAGTGGTTGGCTAGCATTCACCCCAAAGAAGTTTATTTTCGGATCGTGCCTCTCAGAACACAGTTTCGCTTTTTCCCACCACTCCTTAGGATACTCGTCTGTTTGTGCCACATCTGTCATATATTTTCCTCCAAAAACGCCGAGTTCAAGCATTTCCTTTGGAGTTAGACCAGGTTTAAAATCTTTGTGAAAATTTTTACCCACAGGCTCAGTCAGCTCATACTCATAGCCTCTTTGCATTTTGTTGTTAACCTTAACTTTTTTCATTTGTATCTACATTAGTATTTCAAATACTTTTTGTTTTACTGACACCCCCGAAACTAGACTCACAAGTGAGGGGGCAACTTCAAAGTAACTTGCAAGTGCTTTTACTACAGCCTTGTTGGCCTTGCCGTCGACTGGGGGCTCTTTCACCGCCACTTTGTAAACAGGAATTTCATTTTTATCTTCGGTAAGTAAACTGGATTGTTTAACCCGCTCTACAACCTGAACTTTTGCATTGGGTTTTACTTTTACAATTATTCTCATACAACAGAAAATGATATACCTATTATATCATTTTCATAAATTCCCACTTTTTTTCGTACACTACTTTTAATACACAAAAGGTAACCTTTTGATTTTTTGTGAGGAAAAAGAGATGTATCCCAGGTAGCATCTTTCACAGAAGATCTCACCTTTATCATCCCCTTGCCATACTTTGAACGTACTTCTTCACTTATTTTTTCTGGAACATTAATAAAATGCCAAGCACCTACTCCTGGCCACAGCCACACACCTGCTTTGAACTTATAGACCTTTTTCACCGCCTTGAAGAATTAGTACTTTCGGATTACTCCCCGGACGATAGCTGCTATTTTTAAATCATAAGTAGGATATATAGGAGAATAGTTTTTGTTTGCTGGTTTTAGATAAACTGTGTTTCCTTTTTTCTTAAAATATTTCATAGTCCAGCCACCATCTACTTCTGCGATAACAATATCTCCATCTTTTGGGTCTCCTCTTCTCTCCACTAAAACTAAATCTCCCTCGCGTATACCTTCGTCTATCATGGAGTCGCCCTTTACCTCCAACAGATATGTAGAGTTTTTGTTTCTACCAATAAGATACTCGCCTATATTTACCGACTCTGTATTGTCTTGGTCTACTGTAGTAGGAATACCTGCTTCTACCAAACCAAGTAACGGAGTCTCACCAAAAACTTTAAGTGGAGTGAGTTTACCATTGCTATCTTTGTCTATGACTTCGTCTTCAACTAGTTTGTTGATTAGCTTGTAAACAGCATTTTTGGATTTAAAACCAACCAGCTCCATGATTTCTTTGTAGCCTGGCATACGTCGATTGTTTCGATAGAATGAAAGTATTTTATCTCTATAACTAGAATATTTTTCGTCGCTCATAATTTTAAGCTAGTGATAATGCCCTAAATGACCAACTGCCCCTTCTTTTAAGATTTGAAAGCCTTGTAAGGATTTGTTTGTGTTCTCTTGCCTCACGTGAATATGAAAGCCCTCTAACTATCTTTCTATCAATTGTATCATTTAAAGACTGTAGTTGTGCCCTAAGTGTTCTCTCTAAATTTAATTGTGTCATATTTTTTTATTATTAATTTATAAATCTTAAACCCTTGTTTTTGATATAGTTACAGTATAGTGAACTGTAGTTCACCAGTCAATTAAACACGAAATAAAACTGTGGATAACGCGATTATTGATTATCAAATAACTTGACATTATCTGTTAAGTGTGATAGTATTAAATGCAGGAGAGACACATGCCTTCACACCACAGCCCCGCCAGGAAGACCTGCAATCGGCCGCGCTCCTACGGGTTCCAGACACATGGCGACGCTCACTTCACCCGGCCCAAGGCCCTCGTCGGCCAGCCGTGGCTCGACCCGAAGGTTCCCAGCCTCAAGGCGTGGAGCCCGGATGCGAGCTTCCCGCGGTGGGTTCGCAACGTGTACGTGTTGACCCTGAACTAGTTCGGGGCGACGGCAAGATCTTGGCCGAGTCACCTTCACAGGGACTCGGCCATTTTTCATACAAAAAATAAAACCTCTTTCGAGGTTTTATTTTTTTATACTATCTGTTTTTTATTTTCTCAATTCTTTCCTGCAACTTGTTTATTTTTTTATTTTTTTGCTCTATCTTTTTCTCCTCTCTTTTCTCACTTCTATCTTCTTTGTTTTTTTCCCTGTCTACTTTTTTACCATTCTTGTATGCATCGTATTGTGCCTTAGTTGCATTTGCAAAGTCCAATCCTGTTAGTGCCTTTCCATTTACAACTAGAACCCATTTATAATCTGCAGACATTTGCACCCAGTCCCCTAGCTTAATTTCTTCTACCATGTATATACCGTCACCTAGGTTTCCAAATGAGTAAACTCCGTTTGAGTCTGTTGTTACTGTAGTTACTGTTGGAGATTTATGTTTACCCATCCACCAGAACAAACCTCCACGTAGCTTAACTGTAAATCCCGCGATTCCAGCCTCCCCAGCATCTCTCTTAAAGTTTGTATTCACGTCATTGTATACAACACCTGTTATTGAGCCTGTTCCTGGATTTGTTGGAGTAGGTGTTGGTGTCGGCACAGTTGTTGTAGCTAATACTGAAAGACTCTGACATGGACCAGATGCTACAGAATTAAACTGATCTCCGGAATACATTGCTTGCCAGTATAGTGTTCCTACTGTGTTGAATTGAACAGAGTTTGATTGTGGAACGATTCCGCTTGAAATTGTTTTTACCCCAGCATCTACTTTTCCAACATTACACGCATTGTTTGTGTAAACACTGTATGCCACTGTTCCTGTTGCATTTGTTGTCAATCCAGATAATGTCGAGTTTTGGTACACACTTGTTCCAACAGTCACTGTTGTACTAGACAATGTTGAAGATAGACTTACTGAACCTGATGTTGGTTGAAGTGATACACATGATCCATCAACAACGTTGTACACATCTGCTTGTCCGTTATATCGAACTCTGTAAGAAAGTCCTGATGCTGATAAAGTTGTGGTACTAGAATCTGCAACTCCAGAAGCTAGCAAAACTCCGTTTTGAGAAGTTGCTGTTCCAGAACATGTAGTATTTGAATATAAACTGAAATCAACTGTTCCAAGCGCTGTTGGACCTGTTGAAGAAGAAACTAAAACATTTGCTCGGACCTGAGTTCCGATAGGCGCAGTATTTACAGTAGAGTTGCTACCGTTTTTAATTGTTGTCTCAATTGTTGGCACAACTGCCGCGAAAGCCGTAGAAAATACAACAGTGTAAAGTCCTATTGCAAGCCCTGTAAATGCCAGTCTGAGAGATAAATTTGAAAATGTCGTTCTATTTGATAATGTGTTTGTTTTCATACTAAATAATTTATGGTTAATGTAGTACGAATAATCCGTACTACCATTTTAGACGGCAGCACGGATTATTCATTACATATTTTTCTATTGACCCAGTCTCTGTTTTATATCTTAGTTTGATTTTATTACCTGCACAGCGCCTGTAGTCATCATTGCAGGCACACCCGCAGTTGAAACGGTAAAATCGGACCCGCCCATCATTGGCATGGCTCTGTACATATGCCCACCCATTCCATAGCCATAACCACTTCTGTCTAAAGAACTTTTTAACTCACCGAACTTCATTCCAATCGTGAAAATCCAAGTTATTATAATAACTCCCAACAACCATCGGAGAAGGTTGTTTCCTCTATACCCACACATATTTCCGCACTCCCCACATCTTCCATCTCCTGAACCACAAACTTCACACATATTTTTTTCTGCCATTTTTTTGTTTATTTATTGAATAAATTTCTAAATAATTTATAGAGTAATTATAGCACGTGAGACCTACACTAAACTGTGGAAAAGACCTTATCATTCGTTTACTAAATCTTTTAAAACAGGAAAGACTCTGTCGGCTATTTTTGCATACCCCTTATCGTTTGGGTGTATTTCGTCCGACATGTACTCTCTGTTTGTTATTAGTCCTGATAAAACGTTTGATACAAAAGCGGTGTTGTATTCATCTGCCAAATTCTCAAAGTCGGAATCAAAATTATCCTTTATTATTCCCCCTCTTACTCCAAGTAGCAAAACAGTCGCTCCACGAGCATGAACATCCTGTATAATTTTTCTCAAATTACTAAAAGTAGTTTCTTTAGAAACTTTTCTAAGGTAATCATTACCCCCTAAAAGGATTATGACCACTTTTGGTTTGTACCTATCTAATTGATTTAATCTATTTAAACCATCCTGTGTTGTATTTCCAGAAACACCCAAGTTTATTATCGGCTTTCCAATTTTTTTAGACAAAACAGAAATAAAATTTGTATCTGAAGAAGATGCTCCAACCCCTTGCACCAGACTGTCTCCAAACGCGATTATATCTGTTCCGCTAGATGGGTAGTTTGTAATATTGTCTTTACTTAAAAATAAAAAAAGTGCCCAAACCAAAAACAGGGCAACAATCCCCCCAAAAATAGTTTTTATATTTCTATTGTCCATAAATAGTTCAAATAAATTAATGCCCAACAGATTGCCATTCTCTAATTTTCTCAGATGGCGAAACTAGCATTAAAACATTTAAAGTCAGATTATCTCTAATCCACCACAGACACCCCAGTTCCATAGCGACAATCAAAAAAACCGTGACCCAAACTTTTGAAAACCTTGCAAGTATAAATCCTATTCCAGCCATAAGAACATCCGAAACGGAATTCAAAATACTGTCACCTACATACCCCTGTGCAATAGTAGACTCTCTATATCTATTTATTATTATCGGTGAGTTCTCCAGTAGTTCCCAGGCCGCCTCCATGAGGATAGCGATAACAAAACGATATTTCACAGGCACACGCCTAGCCACTACCCACAAGAAAGCATAGAAAACCATTCCGTGAATAATGTGAGAAAAAGAATATGCATCAGCCACACGTTGAGAGTTTTCACTACCCCAAATATTTCCATCCCACCAGCCGAACATTCCATCAGGACCGAGCGGAGACCTTCCTGTATAAAATTCATAGCCAGCAACAGCAAGTATTATTAAAATTGTAAATAAAATTACGCGTTCGTATTTTTGAAGAAACTCCATA
>CAYRHZ010000027.1:0-5279 GCA_964424295.1 uncultured Candidatus Saccharibacteria bacterium
CAACTGAGCTAAGGTGGCAAATTAACTTAAATAATCTAACATTATTATAATTTAATTTCAACTAGTATTTTGTGGATACCGTAGTGTGGTATACATGTATGGTATACTTATATAATGAGGAATTGTGAATATTGTAAAAATGTTTTAATAGGTAGAAAGCAAATCAAATTTTGTTCAAACAAATGCCAGATGGATAGTAGATATATGGAGTATATACAGTCTTGGAAAAATGGAAGTGTAGACGGCAACAGAGGTCATATTTTTAAGAATATTTCTAGTAATATAAGAAGATATTTAATAAGCAAATATAAAAATAAATGTTCAAAATGTGGATGGAACAAAAAACATCCCATAACAGGCAATGTTCCACTAGAGATTGATCATATTGATGGTAATTCTTCTAATAATATAGAGAAAAATCTTCAGTTAATTTGTCCAAATTGTCACTCATTAACTTCTCATTTTAGGAATTTAAACAAGGGCAATGGAAGGAAATGGAGGTCTAACGGAACTTAGGGTTCTTACTGCTCCCTCGTACTAGTTGCTTGGAGCGCCTTTGCTTTCATCTTTGCTAGTTCAGGCATTATTTTCTCAATGTCTTCAACGCTTTGGAATCCATAGTAAACCTGTCCTTTTATAACCAATGCTGGAAGTTCGTCTTTAACTTTGTTGATAGAGATAAGAGTTTTTACAGCAGACATGTCTATATCATAATCAAAAGAATACACTCTAAGTTCCGGATAAGTTTCTCGAAGTCTAGTTAGTACGTAACCTTCCTTCTGACAGTCCTCACACTCATCGTTGTTGGAATAGAAATATATGATAGATAATGGTGTTTTTTTGCATTTCTCATTTATTTTATTCATCAACAAGTAGTCCTTAATCTCAAGAAGGGAATAGTATTTTTTTAGTATCAAAACTTCCGGGTCTTCAGAGCCTCTGTCATTTTCAGTATATGAAAGTTTTGCTTCTAGGTTTGAAAGTTCAGTTGAAAGTGAGCCTGCACCCACATCATTACAAGAAGATTCTTCTAGTAGGGAGAATTGAGTCTCTGAAGAGAGGATATCAATAGATATCTTGTCTTGGATGTTTCGGATTTCCTCAAGTTTCTTTTGTCCGAAGTAGTTGCTCAGGTAAATAGCTGTAGCAAAAATAGCCGCAGTTAGGATAAAAGAAAAAACGTATTTTCTATAGTCTGTCTTTTTATTATTCATATATCTTATAAAACCAGTTAAATTGCTCCAAATGCTAGGCGCGACGTTTTAATTCCGACCAAAGTGTACACTTAGTACTCTGCGGGAGAAAACAAAACTAGCAACGAAGCAGGTGGTGAGATTTTACTGGTTTTAGCGCCAAGTGGTCTTTACCCCTAACGCAGCATTCCAAGCTGCCTTTCCTATCCATATTGGCGCTATAAACATATACAAAGATAGGTAATAAATCAAATCCATACCAAAGGTTATTTTGCCGTCTGCCATTTTTCTGGCCATTAAGATCATTGAAATTGAGCCCACAGCAACAACCAAACTTACTAGAGCAATTAGCTCTGTGTTTACATAAAACCATTCAAAAGTTGGTAGATGGAAGTTTGGATTGAACCCCACAGTTTGGATTCTTATTATTTCATTTACTATTCTTGTAAAAATAGTGTAAATAGAAACACTAGATAGAAACAAAACAGACACTATAGAGATACAGGCCATCGGTAGAACGAGCATGCCTACGTTTCCATATTTTCTATTAAAAATCATTCCTCTATAGTCATATGCATTTTTTATAAATCCGTGTGACCATCGTATTCTTTGTTTCAAAAGCTTTGGAAGAGTTTTCGGAGGAACAGTGTAAACATGAGCATCATGTGCATGCACGATTTTGTATCCATTTTTCTGCATTCGTAAGGCAACTTCAATATCCTCACATTGGTGGGCGTGTTTATATGGTCCTAGGTTTTCAAATACCTCCTTTCTAAAAATAGAAAAAGGCCCAGGAGTAATGTAAATAGCGTTCATGTGGTGGTAAAGCTTTCTTGTGAAAATACCAAAACTATATTCCACCTTTTGTAGAAGTTGTAATACTGATGTTGGTTTCCACAAGACGATAGATGGTGCAACCGCCATTGTTTCTTTATTCTCAAAATACAAAGCCACCTTCCTCATACTGTCTTTGTGTACGTAGGAGTCTGCATCCAAGCAACCCACTAAGTCTGTGGTCAGTTTTGAAATACCGTAGTTTAGAGCGGTGTGTTTGCCGCCGTTTTCTTTTGTGTGTAGTTCTATCTGGGGATTGTTTGCAAATTTTTGTACCGTTGCCCAAGTGCTATCTGTGGAACCGTCATCCACAACCATTATCTTTAGCTTATCCTTTGGGTAGTCGAGGTTTAGAAGGGAGTGTATAGTTTTTGATACAGTCGTTTCCTCGTTCCAACAAGGGACTATGATCGTAACAGAAGGGTATTTTTTTAGCTTTACGTTTCTCTGGGCCTCTTTTTCTAGCTGAATCTCACCTCTGTTTTCAAAGTATGTTATAAGCAAAAAGATCTCAAAGTTAAGTGAGGCGAACAGAAATATGTACGTAATCAGGTTATTTATATCTGGCATTTAATTCGCAATTTATTCAACCGCTTGTCCAGCCATTTTAGCCTTTTTCTGGATGTTTTTCAACCTTTGGGCTACAATGATTACAATATGGAAGGAGATAATATTACAGAAGGAAAAAAGGGGCACAACCACCCACTCAGTCTGATTTTACTTGAAATAAACAAAATCTTTACAGAAATGGGTTTTACTGTAGCGGGCGGTCCAGAAGTTGAGACAGAATTTTACAACTTTGACACACTTAATATACCGGAGCACCACCCAGCTCGTGACATGTGGGACACATTCTGGTTAAAGCCTCTTAATGCCAGAAAACTGCTTCGAACCCATACTTCGCCCGTTCAAGTGCGTTTCATGGAAGCAAACAAACCTCCAATAAAAATAATTGCCCCCGGAAAAGTTTTTAGACATGAAGCAACTGATGCCACACATGAAGCACAGTTTTATCAACTCGAAGGGCTTGTGGTCGGAGAAGATATTTCTCTGGCAAATCTAAAGTGGACGCTAGAAACATTTTTTGAAAAATTGTTTGGCAAGAAAACCGGACTACGTTTACGACCTAGCTATTTTCCTTTCGTTGAGCCTGGGGTTGAAATAGATATGACATGTTTTAAATGCGGAGGACAAAATCCCTCTTGTAACGTTTGTAAGGGGACTGGATACATAGAAATAATGGGAGCGGGGTTGGTACATCCAAAAGTTTTAGAAAGTGCCGGAATTGATAGTAAAAAATATTCTGGTTTTGCTTTTGGATGCGGTGTGGACAGGCTAGCGATGCTTAAATATGGGATAGATGATGTACGTTTGTTATATCAAGGGGATCTCCGCTTAGTTAATCAATTCTAAAATGAAAATTTCGTATAACTGGATACAAGAATACATAGAAGACAAACTGCCAGCAGTTGAAAATGTTGTAGAGGCTTTGACTATGCATTCTTTTGAAATTGAAGGAGTAGAAGAGCATGGCGGGGATAAAATACTTGATGTAAAGATTCTTCCAAATCGTGCCCATGACTGTTTGTCGCACTATGGAGTGGCAAGCGAAGTCGCTAGTGTTCTAAATCTAAAAAGAAAAGATTTGCTAGAGCAAGTAAAACTTCCAGTTACAGATAAAATAAATTTAAATATAAATACAAAAGGCTGTGGTAGACAGATGTTTGTTTTGGTTACAGGTGTAAAAGTCACAGAGAGCCCCGACTGGCTAAAAGAAAAACTGGCCACACAAGGGTCACGATCTATTAATGCTATTGTGGACATGACAAACTATCTTACTTTTGCATTTGGCCAGCCAATGCATGCTTTTGATGCATCAAAGGTATCTGTAAACAGAAAGGGTCAATATGAGTTTAATATTCGTGACGCAGGCAAGGGAGAGAAAATTACGCTTCTGGACGGCAAAGAATACACACTCGACACAACAAATATGGTTATTGCAGACGGTGGAAAACCGCTAGATGTTGCGGGTGTCATGGGAGGAAAAGACAGTGGGGTAAGTTCTGAAACTGTAGATATTATTTTGTCTTTTTCTGCATTTGATCCAGTAAGTATTCGAAAAACTGCAAAAAGTCTGGGCATTAGAACTGACGCATCATATAGATTTGAAAACGAAATTTCTTCTAGCTTGATAGATAGAGTACTTCCTTATGTTTTGAAAAATATTACGGATTTAGCGGGCGGAAATGTTGTTGGAATGGTGGATTTAAATAAGAATCCACAAAAGGAAACAAAAGTATCCGTTTTTTTGAATAAGGTTTCAAAAATGTTGGGGGTAGAAGTTTCTGGCGAAAAAGCTGTGGAACTTTTAGCAAGACAAAATATAAAAGCAGAACTAGAGGCAAATGAAAAAGACAGCAAAATAAATGTAATTGCACCCCTAGAAAGACTTGATATAAAAATCCCGGAGGATTTGGTGGAAGAAATTGGAAGATTGTATGGATATAAAAATATAGAACCATCGCCACTTACTTTAGAGGCAAAAGTTGTCCTCAATGACGAAGTGTATATTGGAGACTCCATAAGAAAAGTTTTGACACGAAACGGTTTTACAGAAATCTATACATACGCTTTTACAGCGGGTGGAGATACGGAAATAGAAAACCCACTCTCGGGAGATAAAAAGTTTTTGCGTAACAACTTGTCTGCTGGAATGGAGGAATCTCTAGAGAAAAACTTTAAGTATTTAGATTTGCTTGGTATAGAAGAAGTAAAACTTTTTGAAATTGGAAAAGTTTTCACTAAAAAGGGTGAGGCACTACACCTATCTCTGGGAGTAAAATATCCAAAGAGTAAAAAGGTAAATGTAGATGAGGAAATCGCCAGAACGATAACTCTAATAGAGGAACATTTGGGTGTTTCTATAGGCGATGTCTCTATAGGTAGTGGGGTAGTAGAGTTTAATGTGGAGAAAATCCAGAAAGATTTAGGGGTAGTAGAAAAGTATCCTGAGGATTTGTGGAGTCTAGAAAATAAAGAAGTCCAGTATAAAACTATCTCAGTTTTCCCTTTTGCTGTACGGGATGTGGCTGTTTTTGTTCCAAATGAAATAGAAATTTCTAAAGTAGAAGATTTGATAAAACAACATTTAAATACAAACGTTATTCGCTTTGCAATGTTTGATAAATTTACAAAAGGGGACAAGACCTCGTACGCATTCAGGCTCGTTTTTCAATCTAATGAAAAAACTCT
>CAYRHZ010000028.1:0-4956 GCA_964424295.1 uncultured Candidatus Saccharibacteria bacterium
GTACCGGAACATCCACCAGACCAACCGTTGAACTTCCAATATGATGATGATGGGATTGCTTGTAGGGTAATAGAACTTCCTGAAGAATAAGCTTTTACACAAGGAGAAGAGCAAACGCTAGTATCAATTATACTATCTATACTTATTACCTTACCACCAAGCATTTGTGGAACAGTTACAGTAACATTATAATTATCAACACCACCCTCTGATACTGTGACCGTATTGGATGTCGCAATAACATCACCTAAGTCGTTACGATAGTACAATCTAAAATTATAATCTCCTAGTGACATAGGCATTTGCATCGTGCAAGAACCATCTTCACGTGGTGTACCACCTACAGATTGACCACACTCTGGTGTATAAACATAGGATATTTCTTGTGTTCCATTTTCTGCCGAAGTAAGATATACACCTATCCAATCTCCATCGGTTGGATCATGTACATTACCAAAAGTTACAAGGACAGGATCGCCCGGACCAACATTACTTTGATCTGCTGAAATCGTTGAATTCAATTGACTAATAGTAATTGTTTTTGTAACCCAGTCGGATTCAAACCCCGATTCATCTTCAGTGATAACTTGAAACTTTTTTATACCAATAGTTGGCCATTTAAACCATTGAAGTTGCGAAATAAAACTTTCTACTCCACTTGGAAAATAACCTGACTCTGGCCACCAGAAATCTGGGTTACCATCCATTACATCAGTTGAAGAATATGTAACACCATCAAGATCAGTCCAGTCCACACCATAGCGAACCTGATCCCCATCAGGATCAGTTGATTTAAAACTGTACCAATATCTAACTCCACTTACCCCAGTTGAAGGGCCTATAACCATTGGGTCACCTGGAGGATTAGTTTCACCTTCTAATGTCCACCAGACTTTGGCAGCAGCATCACCCCCCTTTTCATAATATTCAACTTTTATAAGATGCATCCCTGAAAACAGATTTACATTAGCAACATATTCATCATCAAACCCTTGGTCGTACCATTCATCAATTATAATATTTCCATCTACATAAACCCTCATACCATCATCCGTCATAGCATGAAATTTATATACCCCATCAGTTGCAAAATTAAAATCACCTTCCCATTTAACAGAAAAATAATCCGAAGTCATACTAGGATCAGGATTACCAACTCCCCAATTAAAATCAATAACTGGATCTGTCCTTATAAATGGATTTTCTGAGTAATCCACCATATCTAAATAACAACCAACAAAGTTATTTGTACCGACATTTGGACAATCTGATGGTGGAGGAGGAACAGTGATTACACATTTTTCAGCGAATCCACAATATGCCGTGCTCCCACCTGATGGTAATTCACATTGATACTCAATATTGTCTGCCTCACAATAGTCGCAACCGCTAGCCCAGTTTGCTTTGCAATCTCCTGAATCATTTAGGCAAATATCTCTATAACTAGTTAGACAATCAACCCCTTCATTTGCACTTGTTACAAAAGGATAAAAGAAATAAAAAATAAAGACAAATAATATTAACAAAAAAAATTTATTATATAAATTTTTTACATTTATCATTATATTTTTTTGTTAACAATTAATACCTTTACGTCAGTATTTAAATCATTAGTTTTAAAAAAAATCACAGTTGCAAGATAGCCATTGTTTTCTATATCTAAAATACCCGAATCTTCATATCGCGAACCGTAAAGGTTGGTCCATTTTTCGTTTTTTAAGCTCCTTAATACAGAGAAATAAGCATCACGAACAGCTTTTGGATAAGATAGCTCAATCTCAAAACCTGAGTACTTTGTGTCATAAGTAACAGATTTTACTTTATTGTAAATAGCTTCTGAACCAAAAAGTGTTAAAAGGGCAGGAGGCAAACTTTTAGAAGAACTTTCTTTTTCAGATAATATTTTGGGTATATCGATTCTTGACCTATCCTTTAGGGCAAACAGTTGTTCATCTACGGTCAGATCATTAACAACAACGGGCACTGGACTTGGTTGTTTTATTAATGTTTTGGCTTTATTATTTGCTTTATATAAATACGTAATAGACAAAATTATTATTAGAATAATAACTACAATCACAACCATTACACCGCGGGTTGGTTTTGTATAATCTCTTTCCATATCTTTTATAATTAACACAAAATATAGACTAGACTAGAACTCTTTGTAGATAAATGCTCTTGGAACGAATAGGGCTGTGGCCGAAACTGGAGCTGTAATGTTGTTTATGTTGCACACTGTATTGTTTCCTGAACAAGCTCCTGTCCAACCATTAAACCTCCAATAAGAAGATGAAGGAATCGCGGTAAGTTGTACGTTGGCTCCTGAAGAAACATTCTCTGAACAATCAGCACCGCAATCAATACCAGGACCAGAAACTCTTCCTCCCAGACTAGAGTTCGCTACTACAGAAAGTGTAAATGTAGATGGTGCTGAAACAGTAACTGTATTAGAAACTGCCTGTAGCTGATTATACAAATCCTGAGAATACAACCTGAAATGATATGTTCCTGGTGTAGCTGGCATACTGAACACATTTGAGCATGATCCGTTAGTTAGTGCTACACCACCTGGTGCTGTTGTACATGATGATGTATAAATGTAAGCCATTTCCGCAGATGGAAATGCGGCACTAGTTGAATACAAACCAATCCAATCTTGTGGAGTAGGAGAAGGCGGAATATTAACATTGTTAAATGACAAATTCACAGATGCGCCTGGAGCAACAGTAGTTGGGCTAGTAACAGTAAGTGATGGTGTTGCCGAAATATTAACAGTAACTGAAGGAGACAGTGTAGTTCCGCCAGCCCCAGTACAACTTAGTTGATATGTTCTTGCAGAAGCAATTGCACCACTAGATACGTTACCACTTCCAGCTGTTGACCAGTTACCTGCAGGTATTGCGTTTGCACCTACACTTGAACAACTTGTAGCGCCAGATACTGTCCAAGTTAGTGTTGTTGAGTTACCTGAAGCAACAGGGTTTGGACTAGCTGTGAGGGTTACTACTGGGGCAGATGTGACATTGACTGTAACAGGTGCAGACAACGTCGTTCCACCGGCTCCAGTACAACTTAGTTGGTATGTTCTAGCAGAAGCAAGTGCACCACTAGATACGTTACCGCTTCCAGCTGTTGACCAGTTACCTGCAGGTATGGCGTTTGCACCTACACTTGAACAACTTGTAGCACCAGATACTGTCCACGTTAGTGTTGTTGAGTTACCTGAAGCAACAGGGTTTGGACTAGCTGTGAGGGTTACTACTGGGGCAGATGGAGCGCCACAAGTAACAGTGTCACTTATTAGACTACTGTAGAAACTAGGATTAGTGACATCTCTAGTATGCACCCATACGTTATAAGTTAGACCAGCAACAGATACTATGCTCTTGGATGTACCAGTTACAGTGCTGCTGTCCACGTTCGCAGTCCAACCACCTGGAGGTGTTTCCGCTCTATAGTAGAAGGTATTGTATCCTGCACCTGGCGATGTCCATGTAGTATTAAGTGTGGTACCTGGAGCAGGGCAAGTAACAACAAGGTTTGCAGGTGGTGGCATATATAGGGCAAAATCTATATCAAAATTTGTCCAGTCATTAAAATTACCATCTTTATTATGTATATATCCAGCAATATCATTCAAGGTTAGGGGTCCGTTTGCACCAAAAACAGGGTTAAATTTAACGGTGAACGTAGTAGTTCTTACTTGACCACTTACACTAGTTACACAACTATCCAGCTCTACATACTCACTTCCGTACCCAGACTGTACTGCTGCGATTCCCCCACCAGTACAATTCATTTTATCTTTAAGAGCATTCCAACCGGCATAAGCTTGGTCGTAATACCAAGTTAAATAGCCTCTATAAGAACCGGAATAATTTCCCAGATAGTTTACCAGTGCATACTCATGACTAATCTTGTCCCCACCTCCTGTGTCAGTACCTCTAACGGTTATTGTGTATTGTGTATTTCCATCGGGAGTAATGGAATTTGAATTTATTGTGACACTGTTTATTGTTGGGGTTGTTACAACAGTACAAACACCTCCTGACCAGACAGTACCAGCAGCACAGCTTGTATTTACCACTGCAGTTGCCAAAACTCCACCATTATTCAAATAAAATTCATTAGCTGGGTCAGCAGAATTATGAGGAACATAAAAAGATGATGACCCACTGTTACCAGTTACACTGCCCGGAACCCCAGTAGAACTCGTAACTGTAGAAACTACACCGTTTCTAAATCCTGAAGTAGTCCATGTTAGTGTTGGAGAATAACAACCACTCTGCCCTGCCGGTATAGTACATGATGAATTTGCTGGCGTAAGGGTACCACTTACAGGAATAGGAATGAATGTAACAACATTTGCTGTGTCCACTGTTGCATTACCCGCACAAACACCACTTAAGGGAGAATTAAAAAATGAACATGGTCCACCCCAAGTCCAACTTGAGGCCTCACCAGGGTTCATCGCAACATCAAACTGAACAAATGTATTAGTAGGAATAACTCCACTGTATGTACCAGGTCCAAACCTCCCAGCAACCAAGTTGCTACCAACCGTTCCTGGTCCATTTACTGTTAAGCTTATGTTCACGTTGCCTGGTGCTGAATTGTTTGTGCAATAATTACTGCAGGCTCTCGGCGAAGCCCCATTGTTTACACCGTTGTCGCACTGTTCACCCGCATTCACCACTCCGTTTCCACAAAGATTTACTGAACAACTGTTTGTGGTACAAGCACTACTACAACTTCTTGGGCAACTGCCATTATTTACACCCGTATCACATTGTTCACCAGCTTCTACGGTATTATTACCACAACTTACTGGTGGTTGAATAATGTTTACGTTTATAGGATTAGAAGTCACAGTTTTAGTTCCACCTCCACCATACCCAGTTGCTCGCAAAGTAAAGGTCGCTGTTCCTGCACTTGTGCCAGTACAAGTAACAC
>CAYRHZ010000029.1:0-4898 GCA_964424295.1 uncultured Candidatus Saccharibacteria bacterium
GCAATTACTGCGGCTGATCCTCCGTTACCTGACAAACCTCCTGCGCCAGATGTTCCAGCAGATCCTCTTGCGCCTCCAGAACCTCCAGTGCCTCCCACTCCTCCTGCGCCACCCAACACAGTGACAAGTCCAGTTGTTGAGTACGCAGAAACTATTGAACCTGAGTTTAATCCAGTAAGTCCTCCAGCATATGCTGCACCTCCCGCACCTCCACCACCGCCACCACCACCAACACCTCCTGTTCCTGAAGTTGTAAGCGAAGCACTTCCACCTGCACCTCCAGATGTTCCGTTTTTACCATCAGAACCAGTTGCGGTAACCGCACCAGTTGCATAGACCTCGGCAATTGTTCCAATTATAAATCCTGAAGTATTATTTTGACCAACCAATCCTCCCGCATATGCAATAGCTCCTGCTCCACCAGCACCTCCTGTTGCAATTGTTCCTGCTGCACCAGCAGCAACAGAACCGGCAGCAGATGCACCTCCTGTAGCACCAGCAGAACCATTACCTGGTGTTCCACCAGTTGCTTGGACTACTCCTGTTGAGTAACTTCCCTCTTCAATTGTTCCTGAGTTATTTCCAATTAATCCTCCCGCATAAACGACTCCTCCTGCACCTCCTGCGGCACCGGCACCACCAACACCTCCTATGTTTGCTCCACCGACGCCAGTTCCAGCATTACCACCAGTTCCAGATGTCCCTGCATTTCCACCTGCACCACCCACACCAGTTACATTTCCAGTACTGAAAGAAGTCATTATGGTTCCTGTGTTAAGCCAACCAATTAATCCTCCTACATAAGCAATGTTACCCGCACCAGCCACCGCAGCTGCTCCGCCCGCGCCACCAATACCAGTTCCAACACCGCCAACTGATCCATTTCCTCCATTACCCGCATTACCACTTGCACCACCAGCACCTCCAGCACCAAAAACATTTACTGAACTTGTTGCAGTTGTGATACTACCTTGTTGTGAATATCCAACAACTCCTCCAACATATGCAAGACCTCCAGTTGCTGCGGCGTTACTAACTGCTGAACCTCCAGCGCCTCCGGTATTTGTACCAGTTGTAATATTTCCCCCATTGCCTCCCGTACCTCCTGCTCCTCCAGTTCCTCCTGCTCCCGTAACACTTCCGGCAACACCAACATTTGAAATAGTTCCGGTGTTATAGCCAACAAGACCTCCTAAATACAAAGTACCCCCTGCAGTACCAGCTCCTCCGTTAGCACCGTTTGAAGTAGCAGCACCATCTGTACCATTTGCACCATTGCTACCAGCTATTCCGTTTGTACTTGTTGCTGTAATTGATGTGCCAGTTAAATAAACATCTTTTATGAGATTAGTTGAATAGCCAAATAGTCCAACATAAGTTGCTGATGTTGTAGCAATGTATAAATTACTAATTGTAAAATTATTACCGTTAAAAATTCCTGTAAATGGTGCTGCAAGATTTCCAATTGGATCAAACCCCGCACCAGAACTCCAGCCCGTAGTAGTTGCTGCATTAATATTATTAGCAAGAGAATATGAACTTGTTGTTCCCGTCTTCATTCCCTGCAAACCGTAAACATCAAAAATTAGAAATGGATCTGAGCCGATACCCAAACCAGTGTATCTTCTAAAAATTCCAGAAGTTATAGAAAAACTTCCAGAAGCAGAAAAGGTATTAGTTGCTGGGTTTGTAGCAGTAAATGTAACTGCAGAAGTTTGAGAATAATTACCAGATTGCCCTCCGGAATTTGTGATAGCTAAATTGGCATTCTGAATAATTGTTCCGGTATAACCATTTATCGTAATTGAACCCGCAGTTGCATCGGCATCGATTGTAACAACTGAAGCAGCTCCTCCTGAGCTTGCATCAAAAAATACGTTAGTTGTCGCATCTGGAACTCCACCAAAGCTTCCCCCAACACCGTTTGATGTGGCAGACCATTTATTAGCGTCAGACCAATTACCCGAACCTCCCACCCAGTAGGCATCTGGGTCAGTAACGTAGTCAATATCAATATTTCCAATAATCTTTAAATCAAAAGTATCCGTAGGATTAAAAAGCCCATTTAGGACCAGACTATACCTGCCATCACTACCGATTGTCGCAAAAGTCCCAACGTATGTTCCGTCGATTGTGTATACCTCAACCATCGCGGGGGTATTAATATCTGTGGGACGTGCAAAAAGCGTAATATCTCTAGTGCTGTCCAAAAGGTGTTCGAAAGTAATTCTTACATATTGACCATCCAAAATACTTGCATAAGTTTGATCTCTGGTACCAACTAAATCAAAAATGTCTGCAACAGTATTTTTATTTGAATCTAGTTGAAGTGCTTTTGAAATATAAATTACTTCAAAAGTTTGAGTTGAAAGATGTGGCACGATCCAAGCAACATGATCGATGTATCCATTTTCGTCATCGTCGGTTGCCACAAACTGCATTTCTAAATCTCCGTTGTTCTGCCACTTAATTTTTATTTGATCTTCTTGCCCCACTTTAAAAATTTCTGGTATTTCAGTTTTCACCGGAACATCAATCATTTCATAAATTAATTCCTGTTCCGGAGTTGAAGACACGATTACTGTTTTTCCGTTATTTCTAAATTCTTCTACAATTGTTGGTTCAGAAGTTATTGTGGAATCAGATGTTGTTGCGAGAATATTCTGACCACCAGAATTCAAATTTTGTGGGATTATATTTTCTGTTGTAGTTGCAACAGTATCCTCGTCCGTTGATGACCCATCGTTTTCTAAAATATTTTCCGGAGTTGAAGTCGCTACAATTATTTCAGGCGTTGAAGAAGCAACTGAAATATTTTCTTCTATAATTTCAGAAACTAAATTTTCTGTTGATGTTGCAACTTCCGAAACTGGCGGATCTGTAATTATTTGAACTTCAGTGGATGTGCCAACATCGGAAGATTCCGGAACGATAAGTTCAAGAACTGGCAAAACAGTTTCTGGCACCTCCTCAATATTTTCAGTAACAATAACTTCTTCAGGTTCGGTATTTGTAACCACCACTTCATCCGCGAAGGTTGGTGGTATTTCAATGACCTGCGACTCGACTGGTGTTTCTAGTGGCAAAACGTCCTCTGCCCAAACTCTGGATGGGAACGTAAAAAAACTCAAAAAATATACAAAAAATAAAACTAGAGTAGTCTTGGCAAAATGCTTATTTCTTCGAGATAAAATAACAAAATCCATACATACCTATTTTAACAAATATGAATTAGTCATCATATGAAAAATGGCTAAAAATATAGCTTTGTTTTTAGTTTCATTTTTTCGTTCAAAATTAAATTTTTTTACAAAAAAAGCATGAAGTCTTTGATGAGTTTTCGTGTAAAGATTTCGAATCTTAAGATTAGTTTCACGGAAAAGTCTTCTGGTTAAAGTTATCTAAATCTACACTCAGTTCCTATTCGAGTACCAATAAAAAATTTTATCAAAATATGTTTTATAAACATTGATAAAGGTTGATAAGATAACGTGAAATTATCTCTAGTTTACTAAATATTTTTCAATTAGCAGGATTCATCAGTTTTGATCATTTCTATGAAAAATATGTTTCACAATAATCCGCCATATAGCCAGTTTTTATTTCATCGTATGGCCTTGGAATCCTTCCCTATTTCTAGCAATTCCAACCTCCTGTATTAGTGTGTATTTGCAAGTTAAGCTTGTGAGGTTATCCACAACCGCCTAAAGTTTATGAGCGTTTTTCTAAAAAACACTCACTTTTAATTTATTTAAATAGTTCAAGAAATTTAACAGGATCAACTGAGACTCCGTATATTCTCATACTAAAATGTAAATGTGGACTATCTGCATATCCCGTCTCACCGCTCAATGCTAGTAGGTCTCCTTTGTATACGAACTGTCCAACTTTTACCTTTGGTTCAGAAAGGTGTAAGTAGAAAGACAATACACCCAAACCATGATCAACAATTACAGTCTTTCCATAGTTTCTATAATCACCAACTAATCTTACTATTCCATCATTTATAGAAAAAACTTTCGTACCTTCTGGAGCAGAGTAATCGACGCCTTTGTGTGCCATAACCATTGCGCCTAGTTTTCTGGTATAACCAAACTCGTCAGCAATTTTAGGATCTTTTAATGGAGATTCAAAATCTGAAATCCACCATATTTTTGTCCCTGTTTTTATTTTTTTAAATGCTCCATTCTCTTCAGCCAAAGTCGCCACTAGATCAATTTGACCTTGCGCAGTAGTGCCTCCTAATTTTTCAGGAATTGTATAAGACGCTTCCCTTCTTTTTATGTAGTTTACTTTTACTGTATTCGAAATGATTGTTCCATCATTTAACTCTGCTGTTACAACATAATCTCCAACTGCCTTATTCAACTCCAGTCCAACAAGTCCTGTTGGTTTATTTTTATATTTAAAAATCCTAACTGGTATTCCAGAAAAAGTTATTCTCTTTACTGAAGAAACACCGTTTACCTGAATCATTAGTGGTTCACCTTGATAAACAGTTTTTGGATTAAAGGAAATTGATGCGGTTTGGGCAAATGCAAAATTAGCCCATAGAAATGGAACGAGGAGGGTTATTAAAATATAAACTTTTTTATTCATACTTGTATTATACAATGACGTGATTGCAGCGGAACTTTTACGAGACCTGAGTGGATACTGGGAGTTGGTCACAAGTTTCTTATTTGCTTCGCCATAGAACTCGCGACCCCGCCTCAGCGACAAGCACTCACTTCGTTCGTCTTGTATACCGCTTCCGGCTTTCAACTCCCAGAGCCTACGCAAAAATATACTCCATAAACGCGTTGCGTTTTCTACGTTATTTTTGGGGTGGCTACTGGGAGTTGAACCCAGACAGAGAGCTCCACAAGCTCGCGTGCTACCGCTACACCATAGCCACC
>CAYRHZ010000030.1:0-4845 GCA_964424295.1 uncultured Candidatus Saccharibacteria bacterium
ACAAAAAATGATATAGTTTTCCTTGTATTTCTGGCCCTATCGTCTAACGGTTAGGACACGGCCTTTTCAAGGCTTAAATCCGGGTTCGATTCCCGGTAGGGTCACAGATTATAATGATCCATTCTTTTATAACATTTATAGAGCAGGTAATAATACCTTACGGAGCACTTGGAGTTTTTTTGGCAGAAATAATGGAGGAAATAGTAGTTCCTATTCCATCGGCTCTAGTTTTGTTCACCTCAGGATTTGTTTTGCTAAAGGGGGCAGTATCTTTTGAGCTTTTAAAAAATCTAATTTTTATAATAGCTATTCCCGGAGCATTTGGTTTGACCTTAGGATCACTCGTAGTATATTACCTTTCCTTTTACGGCGGTAAGACATTTATTTTAAAATATGGAAATTATTTGGGTATTTCTTGGCAAGAAGTATTAGATTTTGATGACAGGATGAGTAAATCTATTTACGATGAATATCTATTTGTTTTTGCAAGGGTAATACCACTTGTCCCAAGCTCACTAATTGCTGTTTTTGCCGGTGTGACCAGAATGCCACTTAAAAAATATTTAATACTAACTTTTATAGGTTCAATAATTAAAGCAACAGTATACGGCTATGTTGGTTATCAGGTTGGGGAACTGTATTATGTTTATGCAGAAAAGGTTGGTCAGTATGAAGACGTTGGATTGGTTATTATAGCAACTACTGTATTCGTCTTCTTGTCATACAGAATTTACAAAAAATACTTCAATAACTTATCCACAGAGAAATAGCTTGACATAGTTTGTGGTGGGGCATACACTGGTTATGTGAGTTACGTTTGGTTCAGTTGGTCGAGGAGGCTCCCGAGCTTTCTCCCAACATCACCCGACAACACTTACAACGTTTCCCGAGCCCCTAGGCTCACCAGTTCTTTCGTCAGTCGTTCCCCGAACAACTGACACAATACATTCCCGTCGAAGTCGACGGAAAATCATCACACAGCACGCGCCCCTCGGGACCCGCGTGCTGTTTCTTTTGCTTTACTATTTTGTATTTAACTCCATGTAGATATCCTCTAATGCTTTAACAGCATCTCCAGAAGCGATATTATTTTGATGATACATTCCATCTGTACAATCTCCTGCTGCCCAAATTCCTGGGACATTCGTTTTTTGGTTTCTAGGGTCTACTGGTATTTGTCCGATTTGGTTTAAATCTAAAACATTCTTGGCAAAGTAAGTGGTTGGGATAAGGCCTATCTCTACGAAAACAGCAGAAATGTTCATTTCAGTAGTTTCTTTTGTAACAGCATCTTCAAATACTATTGCGTTTACAAACTTATCTCCCTTTATTTCTTTTGGAATTGCATTTACTATTATTTTAAAGTTTGGATTTGTTTTAAGTTTATCTATCGTGATCTCATCTCCCTTTAGCTTTTCGCTTCTGTTTAGTAGGGTAACACTCTTACAGTAGGCTAGAAGCTGTGCAGAGGTCTCTAGAGCGGCGTTTCCACCCCCAACGACCACAACATCCTGACCGGCAAAAAGTGGTCCATCGCAAGAAGCACAGTAAGTCAGGCCCTTGTTGTCGAATTCTACTGCTCCTGGAACCTCTAGTTTTCTACGAGTACTTCCTGTGGCAACTAGAACTGCTTTTGTTTTATATTCTCCATTTTCAGTGACCACAGAAAAGCCAGTGTCATCTTTCTTGATGTCGTTTACACTTTCTTCTTTTATGGAAACAGAGTCTCCAGCATAAGCCATTAAATGTTCTTTAAAAGATTTTGCCAAGTCATTTCCAGATATTTTTACTGTACCAATCCAGTTTTCTATGCCTTCTGACACAACAGATTGTCCTCCAAACTCTGGAGCAATAAGTAACGTCTTAAGTTTTTTTCTAGCTGCATAAACACCTGCTGAAACTCCCGCTGGCCCTCCGCCAATAATGATTAAATCGTATGTCATAGTTTGAAAATTATAACCTAAAAATATAATATCTACCATTAAAATAGATAAAAATGCCCCAGATACTAGGCGAACAAGAAAAATAAATAGAGCCTTATTAGATATAAGGTGAGAGTTATTTATCGCAGTTCAACAACGTAGATGGGGTATTTTTACCTATTTAAGCTTTGATCTTCGGAGAAAGGCTGGTACCGAGCCCCATTGATCATCATCGTCATCTTCTACCTTTTTCTCTTCTGTGGTTTGTGTTGGAACAGAGTTGTATATTCTACCTTTCTCCTCTACAACTTCTGGCTTATCAAGATTTATCTGTGCAGATTGGAATAAAGTTTTTTTAGTGAAATTTTCTGGGAAACTTGATGCAATAACAGTAATACGTACTTCTCCCTTCTTTAGTTTTTCGTCTCTTACAGTACCGAATATGATTCTAGCGTTTTGATCCACAGATTCTGTAATGATCTTAGCTGCATCTTGGATTTCAAACATACCTAAGTCATCGCCTCCAGCAATAGAGAATAGTACTCCCTTAGCGCCGTTTATAGAAACCTCAAGTAGAGGGGAGTTAATAGCCATTTTTGCGGCTTCTTCAGCCCTTCTTTCACCTGTAGCAGTACCAATACCCATAAGAGCAGATCCAGCGTCTGCCATAACAGCTTTGATATCAGCGAAGTCGATGTTGATAATACCCGGAGTTGTAATAAGGTCTGAAATACCTTCTACCGCTGATTTCAAAACATCATCACAAGTAGCAAATGCATTTTTTGCTGTAGTTTCTTTGCTAATAGTTGAAAGTAGTCTGTCGTTTGGAATAACAATTATAGCGTCTACTGCAGATCTTAGTTCCTCTAACCCAGCTTCTGCTAGTTTCATTCTTTGTTGTCCTTCAAAGAAAAATGGTTTTGTAACTACTCCAACAGTTAGAGCTCCCATTTCTTTTGAAATTCTTGCAACAATAGGTCCAGCTCCTGTTCCTGTTCCACCTCCTAGTCCATAAGTAATGAAAACCATGTCGGCTCCTTTGATAGCTTCTTGAATTTCTTCTTTAGTTTCTTCTACAGCACGTCTTCCAAGTTCAGGATTCATTCCTGCTCCTAGTCCTCGAGTTAAGTTTTTACCAATGTGAATTTTTCTTTTTGCCAAAGAGTGATGTAGGTCCTGAGAATCTGTATTTACAGCAATAAAATCAACTCCTTTTACTTTGGAATTTATCATATAGTTCAGTGCGTTCTTTCCAGAACCACCTACTCCGATGACTTTTATTCTTGCGAATGCTTCTACTTCAGGTTTGATTTGCGGCATAGTTTTATCTGTTAAATTTATTAGATGTGAGTAACTATAGCACTAAAGTAATTAAATAAAAACAATTGACCCAAGTGTCAATTTATGTTCGATATTATTCCTAAAAAACCCTTATTTTAAGCCATTCTATGGCAAAAATTGCTTTATCCAGTTAAATATTTTTCCCAGCACTTTATGTCCAGTATTTCTGATGCCTAAATTGGTTTTTTCTTCCTTTGAGAAACCAACAACACACAAACCATATGCCACTGCCCAAGTGCAGTCCTTTAAGCTGGATTTTTCTCCGTTTAAAGTTATCTCTGCGATTCTAGAAGGGAGTTTTAGAGATGCTTTGGCAAAATCTTCTATACTATTGATGCCTGCGCTACCTCCAATTATAAAAATACCCGCAGGAAGGAGTCCGTTTCTTCCGATTTTCTTTAAATGGTTTTCAATTAGCTCAAACATATCAGTTAGTCTCGCAGAAACTATTTCTTCCAACTTCTTCTTTGGATAATTTCCAGTTCCTATTGCTCCAATTTTTACATTCTCTGCTTCTTCAAGAGGAATTTTAAGTCCAAGAGCAATATCGTTTGTTATATCTGTTCCGCCAATTGGAAAAATCTCTAGTGATACAGGAATATTATTTTCAAACACAGCAATAGACATTGTTTCTGAGCCAATGTTGGCCAACACGCACCCAGCAACTTTTTGTTGTTTGGAAAGTGTCACAAAAGAAGCAGCAATAGGGGACGCCATAACATCTATTACATCTATTCCTGTTTCGTCTACCGCTTGGAGTAAGTCATTTAAATGTGGTTCTAGATAGGTAATAAAAAGCATCTTTATTTCCAGCTTCGTACCCTTCATATCCAGAGGACTCTTAGATAATACTTGCTTACCGTCGATTTTGTAAGAAAGGGGAATGCTATGAAGTATTTTTTGGTTTTGTATTATGTTGCTTGGAATGTTGTTTTCACAGTGCTGAGATGCTTTCTCTATATCTAGATCTGTTATTTGAGAGTCTGCACGAGATACAATAGTGTTTCCAACTGCAGTAATACTAGATAGTCCAATACCACCAACAGAAACATAAGCTTTGCTTATTTTTACACCAGAATTTTTTTCAGCCATTCTTACGGCCACATTTATACTGTTTGTTACATCGCTACCGTTTAGTATGTATCCATGTCTCATTCCCTTAGATTCTGCCAAACCTGTACCAAGTATTTTAGGGACTTGTTTTCCTTCTCCATTCGAATTTCGAGTCAGCTCAGCTACCACCACCTTTACTTGTGAGGTTCCAATATCTATTCCTACTGTTATGTTTCTGAGCATTATTATTACTAATATCAACTAATTTTTTAGCACAGATAAATCTCTGGTGAGATTTTCTTCTCACTCAGCAATCAAGCAATTAATCTCCTAGATGCGTTGCACTCTCGCAGACTCGCCTTGATTACAAGTGCTCAAACAGTGCTTCGTGCATACTTTATCTTTGTCGTTAATTTCTAATTGCTTCCGTGGGACTAAAAAATCAGTAGATATAAACAGATGTTAAATATTAAATTTTTTACAAAATTTAATCTCTGCTTTTTCCATTGTACTACCATGCTCCATTCCT
>CAYRHZ010000031.1:0-4665 GCA_964424295.1 uncultured Candidatus Saccharibacteria bacterium
GCAGGAGCTGAACCATTAGCAGCTGTTGGATTGATAGAAAGTTGTGCCCATGGTGAAGATGATGCTAGACCAAGTTTACCTGTGAAGTTGTTTGTATTTGAGAATGTGTTGAAGTCAGCTAGGAGTGTAGATGATGCACTTGAGCCTCCTGATGTTAGACAAGTTCCGTTCACTGCATAACATCCACCTGTTAGGTTGAAGCCTACGTTAGATGTTGATGTAGCAAAGCCTGCGATGTTTAGTCCTCGTAGTGTAGTTGTTCCGAAACCACCTAGAGCTATTTCAAGAGCAGCACTAGATGTTGTTGCTGTTCCTGCAACAGTTGTAGTTGAGATGTAGAATGAAGTTCCTGTGTTTCTAAGTGTTAGCTGTGGTAGTCCTGCTCCTGCTGATAGAGATAGTTGAGGTGCTGAAGAGGATGCAAAAGTAGATCTTCCATTAGATACAGTTGTTGTTCCCACACCAAGATAACCTAGCATTGCAACGTAACCATCAACTCCAAAATATGTAGATATATTGTTATTTGGACTAATACTAACTGGTGTATTCCCATAAGTTCCAATATTTAGACCCACTATTGAATTGTTATAAGAGATACCGGCTTCGCCAACTATATCGTTCTTAAAAGTAATACCTGTATTACTTCCTAAACTAGAGACATTTAGAGCTGAGGGTGTTCCGACCGTGCCAGCCGTAGTTCCGACATCTAATCTGTTATACGCGGATACTTTTCCAGCATTATCTACCACAAACGCTGTTCCCGTTGTTGATCCAATTGCAAACGCAGGTGCTGATCCGTTTGCACTTGTTGGGTTGATTGAAAGTTGTGCCCATGGTGTTGTTGTTCCCAATCCTACCTTACCACCAAATTGAGATGTTGCAGTTGTAGTAGCGATGATGTTGCCTACTGTAAGCTGTGTACCTGTAGCGATTAGGTTACCAGATGCATTTGTTGTAACAATTGAGTTTGGTGAGAATGTTTGTGCTGTGAAGATTTGTCCTGCTAGAGTTGATGTAGACACTGTTTGCACAAGTCCGTTTGTTCCTACGAATGCATATCCTTGTGATAGGTCAGATAGTTTTGTTCCGTTTAGTGTTGTTGATGATAGTGAGAATAGTCCTTGTGTAAATCCAATTACTGTTGATGTAGAGTTGTAGCCTGCTACTGATGTGAATGGGAATGCAAATGTTGAGTAGTTAGTTGTGTCTACGAATGTGATACCAGATGCGTTGGTTCGTAGTAGACCTGCTGTTGTAGTAGAAATAGTCACGTTACCTACTGTTAGGTTTGTTGTACTTGCTGTTGTGAATGATCCATATGTAGTAGATGAGAAGTCAAATCTGTTTACTCCACTCCAGAAGTTAGTGTCAGCAAGTAATGTTGTTGATGCTGTTGAACCAGAACCTCCTACACAAGTTCCGTTGATTGCGAAGCATCCAGTTGTTATATTGAATCCTACGTTTGATGTTGATGTTGCTGAACCAGCTATCGTTAGACCAGATAGTGTTGTTGTACCGAAGCCTGAGTTAGAAACTCTTAGCCATGGTGCTGTTGTTGAACCAATCCATAATGAGAAAGCATCTCCTGCTACTGAGTTAACTACTAGTCGAGCTGATGGCGTACTTGAACTAACTCCTACTCTTCCTGAACTATCAACGTTAAATAGATTTGCTCCTGCTTTCTTAAAATCAATAAAGTTTCCGCTAGCAAATGAACCTGCTCCGTTTCCTAAATCAATTTCCAAACCGGTTCCAGTAAATGCAGATGTCTCCTGATAAATACTGACTAGATTTGCCGCAGTAGCATTATTTGTATATGCTCGTATTGCGTTACCAACTGTTGGAGCAGAACCATTATCCAAATCTGCCAAGATAGCAGCTGGCACAGCAACTCCACCAGCCAAGGCGTCTGTTGTTGCCTCTAGTCCAAATGTTTTTCCATATGTTGCTATACCAGTATTTGTTCCTGCTGTGTTTGTTCCTGTCCAAGCTTGAACTTCCAAACCTCTCACTGTGTTTGCAAGTGATGTTGAGTCTATCATTCTAATAAGTTCCCCTACTGCAGTTCCAGCCGTTCCACCGTTTACAGTATTTATTATTCTATTTCCATATTGGAATCCTGATGCTGTTCCATTTGTTAGTGTTAGGTTCGCAAATATACCAGCAACTGCGTCTGCTCCTGATGCTGTTGTTGAACCTACAAGTGAAAGTAGAGATCTAGGAGAAGAAGAGCCAAGTCCAAGTCTCTTGTTTGTTTCATCCCAGAAGAAGTTTCCAGTTGAAGCTGACTGTGTAAGTTTTGTTCCATCACTAAATACAACACCACCATTATAGAATGTTGTTGTTGCTGTTCCTCCGTTTGCAAGAGTGTTTGTAAATGATGAACCACCTAGACATGTTCCGTTCACTGCATAACACCCACCTGTAATGTTGAAGCCTACATTAGATGTTGATGTTGCAAGACCATTTATTGAAAGTCCTCGTAGTGTTGTTGTTCCAAAGCCTGTGTTAGCAACTGTCAACCAAGGATTTGATGTTGAACCAACATATAGAGAGAAGTTTCTTCCAGCAACAGAATTAACTGCCAATGTTGCAACTGGTGTTGTTGTAGAAATACCAACTCTTCCAGAAGGAAGTATATCAATAACAGAAGCATCATTTATTGTCCCAGGGATTATCTGGAATGCTCCACCGCCGTTTGCATTTTCGTTTTGTATAGACCATCCTAGTGTGTTTGTAGAATTTAGAGTAATGTTTGCTCTTCCGTCACTTCCTGGTCCAGAAACAATTGAAACATCAGCATCTGTGTTTGTAGAACCAGTACTTTCAAATCTAGCTATTTGATAACCGTCTCTAAGCACGTACATTCCAATACTACCTGGGTTTGCGGTTCCAATTCCAACGTTACCAGTATTTGCTACTACAAACGATGTCCGTGTACTTGATCCAATTGCAAATGCTGGTGCTGTTCCATTTGCTGCTGTTGGATTAATAGATAGTTGTGCCCATGGAGTAGAAGAAGCTAGGCCAACTCTTCCTGTGAAGTTATTTGTTCCAGAGAATGTATTTGAATCAGCTAGTAGTGTACTTGAAGCAAATGTCCATGTTGATGTTGAGAATGAGTAAACTTGTCCTGCTCCGTTTACTGCTAGACCTCCTGTAGATAGAGATGGAAGGTTAAGTGTTCCAGCAAATAGTGATGTTGTTGATGCATATGTAAATGATGCTAGTGTAGTTGAAGAGTTGCCAAATGTTTGTAGTGCTGACCATGTGTTTGGATTAGCAAGATTTAGAGAAAGTGTAGAGTTTGTTCCACCTAGTAGTGCTCCTAGTGTTCCTGTAACTGATAGAGATGAGTTAGTTGCAAGTGATGTTGTTGCTACTGTGTTTACCAATCCAGTAGATCCAACATATGCTGCTCCTTGTGTTAATGATGTAAGTCTAACTGGTCCAGAGAATGTAGATGATGCTGTTGAGAATAGACCGTTTAGGAAACCGATTGTTGTAGATGTTGAGTTGTAACCTGCTTGTACTGTATATGGGAAGGCAAATGTAGAAGTTAGGTAAGCAGTTGTATCAACAAATGTTAGTCCAGCAGAGTTTGTTCTTAGTATGCCTGCTGTTGTAGTAGATAGTGTTAGGTTACCTGCAAATAGGTTTGTAGTAGAAGCGTTTACAAATGATGAGTATGAAGTAGAAGATGAATATGCAAATGACAATCTTCCTGCGTTGTCTATTGTTGTTGTGCCTGTTCCACCAAAGTAAACTGAGTTAGCAGATAGCAAAGTTGTACTTGCTTGATCTAGAGTTGTTTGTCCTACCACTCCAAGTGTAGATGTAAAGTTGACCGCACCGTTTCCAGTTATAGCACCATCAAACGTAGATGCACCCGCTCCAACATTTAATGATCTCCATCTTCTAGATGGTGTTCCAAGTGTAAAGCTTGCATCATTGTCAGAATAAGGATTTAGAGACGCCGCCCATCCAAGTTGAGAGTTTCCCACAAGTTGAACGTATGCGTCAGTAAAGCCTCCTCCACTACTAAACTGTATTGCCCAAGGGTTTGTGCCTCCTTGATCAAGAATTAGAACTGATGTGTCAGTTGGAGTTCCTAAAACACTTAGTCTTCCGTTTGCTATAGATGTTCCAACCCCAACAAATCCTGTACTTCTATCAACAACGAAGTTTGTATCCCCTACAGTTAATCCTCCAGCAAATGTAGATGTTGCTGTTGTAGATGTTGCTTGTAGATTTCCAACTGTTAATTGTGAACCTGTAGCGATGAGTGCAGTACCGTTTGCATTTGATGTAATTATTGAGTTAGGTGCAAAAGATGTTGAACCAGTTCCTCCGTTTGCAATTGTATTTGTAAATGATGTTAGACAATTTCCCGCTACAGAGTAACATCCGTTAGTTATATTAAATCCTACATTAGATGTACTTGTTGCCTGACCAATAATGTTAAGTCCTCGTAGTGTTGTTGTTCCGAAACCACCTAGTGCAATTTCGAGTGCTGAGATGGATGTTGTTGAGTTACCAGCCACTGTAGTAGATGAGATGTAGAAGTTTGTTCCATCGTTTCTAAATGTTAGTTGTGGTAGTCCTGCTCCGGCTGATAGAGATAGTTGAGGTAGAGTTGTAGATTGTGAAGCAAGTGGATATGCA
>CAYRHZ010000032.1:0-4630 GCA_964424295.1 uncultured Candidatus Saccharibacteria bacterium
ATGTGTTGCCAGAACCAGAATCAAGTTTACTTTCTGGACTGTTACTCGGAACAAAGCAAAGTTTAGGAAAAGAAATTCTAAACGAGTTCCAAAGAACGGGAACTTCACACATAGTGGTACTCTCTGGTTACAACATCGCCATAGTGGCGGAAAGCATAATGAGCGCCCTCAGTTTTCTGCCAAAAAATATTTCATTTGGTTTTGGAGTAGCCGGAATTATTTTGTTTACAATGTTGTCTGGCGGGGGAGCCTCTGCTGTCCGTGCAGCAATAATGGTTTTGGTAGCACTGTTTGCGAAACGTTCAAATCGAGAATATAAAGCAACTAGAGTTCTAGGTTTCACAATAGTTTTGATGCTCGCACCAAACCCTCTACTTTTAGTTTATGATCCATCTTTTCAATTGTCAGTACTCGCCACAATTGGACTCGTTTTTGTTTCACCAATTCTTGAACCATATATATTTTATACAGCCAGCCAGGGGCTGGTCAGCCCCTGGCTGAAAAAGTTTGGATTACGAGAAATTCTTTCGACGACGATTGCTACTCAAATAACAGTTTTACCTTTTCTAATTTATAACACTGGAATACTCTCACTTATTTCTATTCCAGTAAATGTTTTGATATTAGGAACTATTCCGCTAACAATGTTTCTAGGTTTTGTAACAGGAATTTTTGGATTAATAAATTTTTACATTTCTATTCTGCCAGCTATATTTACATACGCACTTTTGTGGTATCAGTTAAAAATTGTTCACTTGGGTTCCTCACTTTCTTTTGGAGCAATTTCACTGCCAGCATTTTCTCCAGTTTATTTATTAATTATTTATTCAGTAATTTTTGCTTGTTTGTATAAGCTCTCAAAAAAATAGATATGATGAAGCCCCGGTGTCGCTTGCGCAACACCGGGGCGTGCCTAGACGAGGCTAGGACTTTTCGGTGGCCTTCGCCTTGCGGCGATCGGCCCAGTACTTCTTCATGCGCTTGGACACTGCCTTGCGCATGGCGGGCGACATCGTGCTCCGCTTCTTGGGCTCGGGCACCTTCTTCGCGATCTTGCGAGCTTCGTGGACGGTGAGACGCTTCTTCGTCTTCACCTTCTTGCGAAGCAGGTTGAGATCCGGGCCGGCAGGCTTGCTGTCGTCCTTGTGGGTGCGGAGGTACTCGTTGAGCACCTTCATCTCCGCCTCGAGTTCGATGAGGCGCAAGCGCACTCCGATCACTGCATACTTCGTCAGGTCTTTCACTGCTCTCTCCTTTGCCTAGGATCATCCTAAGCCTTTAACTATTATATATCACTTTTATCTAAAAGTCAAGTGATATATAATATTCTATTTTGCGTTCAAAAAATTTGCTTCAACTTTATCCCAGTTTAGATTTGTAAAGAAATCTTCTACGTATTGTTTCTTTCCACTTGGTTGGTAGTCGGCAACATAAGCATGTTCCCAAAGGTCTAGTGCGATAATCGGAGTAACACCAGTAAGATGTCCAAAATGTTGCTCATCTACCCAGTATTGAATTAGTGTGTCAGTTTTTTTGTCAAAACCTAGCATTGCCCAGCCTACTCCACGAGTTGTTGCGAGGTTTTTGAAAATTGTCATGAACACATCAAAAGTTCCAGTCCATTCAACTATTTTTTTATATAGTTCCGAATCTTCTGAAAGAGGATGTGCTCCACCTTCCAAACTTTCAAAATAGTATTCATGGTTTCTCATTCCATCAAATTCAAATGCTTGTCGTCTATATGTCTCTCTGCGTGCATATTCCGGGATGGCCTGGTTCTCAACTACTTCGTGCACAAGATTAAAATGTTTTACATAACCCGCATACAGTTTTAAATGTTCCTCAATATTTTTTGCACTGATTCCTTTCAGCTCCGGAATGTTAAATTTTTTCTCTTCAAATGTTTTCATATTAGTTTCTGAGTTCTTTGAATCATAAGTATTTCTAGTATCTACGGAACCTGTGAAAAGGTGAGTAGAAAGAAAATTTTGACCACAAAATTATTCTGTTACTAGAAATAGTTATGATGAGGAAGAACTTCTGATTTAAGCTTAATAATATGTATAATATAGCACATGCAACAAGGCTTCCTCCATATAAAAAACTATCTACGATGGTATTTCTTACTTACAATATTGGTTTTGGCCACAATTCTACTGTGCGTGCTTCTTAACCCTAAAAAGGAAGGCATTCTTACTTTTGCTGTACTAGATGTAGGGCAAGGGGATGCACTATATATAGAGTCTCCAAATGGAAACCAAGTCATAGTTGATGGGGGACCGGGTAACAATTTGCTAAAAGCTTTGCCAAAAGTTATACCGTTTTATGATAGGGATATAGATATGATAGTTGTGACAAATCCTGACAGCGACCATTATGAAGGTTTTATAAAATTTTTAGATAAATATAAGGTAGATAGTATTTTGGAGCCCGGAACAACAAATGCATATCCAGCTTATGCTGTGTTTGAAAAGAAGATAGAACAAAAAAATATTAAAAAAACAATTGCTATTCGTGGACAAAATATTGATTTGGGAGGGGGAGCGTATTTGCAGGTTTTGTTTCCAGACAGAAATGTCTCACAGGTTAGCCCGAACACCGGCTCTATTGTTATGAAGCTTGTGTATGGAGATACCAGTGTACTTTTGCAGGGGGACTCTATATCAAACATAGAGCAGTATCTACTAGAGCTAGATGGGGAATATTTGAAAAGCGATATTTTAAAGGCGGGTCACCATGGGAGCAAAACAAGTAGTGTGCTGGAATATGTTGAAAAAGTAGCACCTAAATGGACAGTGATCTCGTCAGGAGAAAATAATAGTTATGGACATCCACATAAGGAGACATTGCAAACAACGGATTCTCTTAAAATTCCAACGTTCGATACTTGTAACAACGGGACTTTAATTTTTGAGTCGGATGGAAAGAATTTTATATTGAAAAATAAAAACATAAAGGAGGCGGTTGTTGGGTGTAAGATTTAATTGACTTTATCTGCATTAGTGATATAGTTTTGAAGGGAGACAAGCAATGAACAAACTTACGTATCGAGTCCGTGAGGGCGGCAAGATTCGACCCCGCGGTCTGACCATCACGGGGTGCTCTTCGCGGGAAAGCGTCCTGCAGGAGGCCCTTCGCATCGCGAAGGAGATTCGTCACGGGGATTCGCATCCGTACTACTTCGAGGTTTACCTCGAAACTGGCGAGCGCGTTCAGATCTAGCAAGCCCACCGTGGGCAGGCAACAAAACAAAACGACCGGATCCCTTAGGGGAGACCGGTCGTTCGTCGTTAAGTTAATTATTTAGTTTTTATATTACCCCCGCCTTCTTTAAGGTAACAAATGCACCCTTTTTTTGAATAGTTTTTATCGCATCAGTAGATAGAGTAAGAGTTACTGATTTTTTTAGTTCAGGAATATAAATCCTCTTCTTTTGAAGATTTGGATATGCTCGTTTGTTGCCAGTTGGGTTGAACTGGGTTGCACGAGTCCTGTTTGAGTAGCCACCCTTCATTTGAGATGACTTACCGCTGATTACACATATCTTTGCCATAGTGGAGTTTATGCTATCATACTATCTATAAAAAGCAAATCAAAATGTTATGGAAATAGATTTTATATTTCAAATTCTAATACTCATTTTCTCAGTGGTGGTTCATGAGGTCTCTCATGGATTTGCTGCAAACTATCTAGGGGATACTACAGCAAAATATCAGGGCAGGCTTACACTGAACCCCCTAAAGCACCTTGACCCCTTTAACTCTTTTATATTGCCTCTTATCACATATTTTTCTTTTGGCTTTATATTCGGTATGGCAAAACCAGTAGAAATCAATCCAAACAATATAAACGCAAGAAAAGTGGGGCTACCTCTAAAGTACGGAGAAGCACTAGTAGCGTTTGCGGGTCCACTATCTAATCTTTGCATCGCTCTCTTTTTCGGACTGATTTTGCGCTTTGGATTTTTGAATGTTTTGGGGGAGGCGTTTCTACAAATGTCGGTTCTTATTGTTTTTATAAATTTGGTGCTAGCAATCTTCAATTTGGTACCAATACCGCCATTGGATGGTTCAAAAATTCTATTCTCATTACTTCCATATAGTATGAATAACGTGCGAAACTCACTTGAACAATACGGAATATATCTAATGATAATTTTTGTATTTTTCTTGTGGAGACTTATTCTTCCTGTTGTGTTTTTGATGTTTAGCCTGATAACTGGTTTAAGTTTTTAATTTACTTTTAAAACCACCTGATACGTGGTAGCGTATTCTACAGGAGAAGCAACGATGACTTTGGAACACGTAATGAGGCTCTGGTTGGTTGTCGCCCAGGCCATCAACAAGGGGGTGGCAAAGAAAGGCCTGGATTCGCAATGGCGAGAGAAATCACAGGGATTTGCACGTGCCTTCTGCATCGACCAGGAAATCGATCCCGACTCCGAGTGGATGGACCTGCCGAACACGACGACACTCGGTCCGAAGTCGATCTCGGCATTCGAAGAACTCAGGACCTGGCTTGAGTCTGAACACCCCGAGGTTTTCGGGGTACTGTAGATGGGCTTCTACGCCTATCGCGCACATGGCTTGGGGGAGAGAGTTCCCCCGGGCCGTTTTTAATACACGGAATA
>CAYRHZ010000033.1:0-4455 GCA_964424295.1 uncultured Candidatus Saccharibacteria bacterium
AACGTGTGGATTTATGAAAATTTCTCCTGATTTTTTATCGAGAGGAAAGCTAAGTACGTTTGTTGGATAATCTTTGTTTCTATAAATTCTATTGAGTTCTTTTGATTTTCTGTTTCCACAAAAAACCAAGGAAAGTTCATAGTTTTTTCCTAAAATAGCGTCTTTAATTAAAGCAAAAGACACTCTAGGTAGAGTGCCTTTTGTCATGTTTAGTATCTGAAAGTTGTCTGACATTTTAAACAATTTTGAATCGGATTATTTCTTACCTCCTCGTGTGTGCTCCACCATTTTGCCCAGCTTGATCAATTCAGCGATTTCCTCTCTCTTTCTTAGTGTTTTAAGAGCTTTCTTTTGTCTAACGTAAGGAGACATTTTTCTAGATGCGTATCGTAGAGATCGAACTCTAGGTAAAACACCAGATCCTTGGACCTTTTTTGTGAATCGTCTTATTAGATTTACGTTATTTTCGCTACCTGTTCTTACTACTTCTGCATTTATCATATCGGGCTATTCTAGCACATGAGCAAAAACAATTCAAGAGAGCCTTATTTGCTTGTTTTTAAGTTCTTTAGGTACTTTGGCAGGTCGTCCAGTTTCACTGTTTCTTGGCTTCTAGTCTGTATATTTCTGACCACTATACTGTTTTCCACAGCTTCTTTTTGCCCCATTATTAGGACGTGTGAGGCTTTCATATATTCTGCGCCAGATAGCTGTCCTGTGATTTTGTCCTTTGTTATTGAGTGATATATAGGGATTTTGTGCTTTCTTAGCATTTCGACAACATTTAAGGCCTTTAATTTTGCCGTATTTCCAAGCTGAACTAGGTAGAACTTTGGTTTTTTGATATTTTTTAAGATAACTTTTTTAGCCAATTCTTTGCTTCTTTTCAAGAAAAGGGTAGCGCCTATTGTGGGTATTTCTCTTTTTGCTCCTAGCTTCTTGCCAAGGCTGTTGTACCGGTAACCATATGCCAAAAGCTCTCCCACTTGTTCTGGATTTTCAGGAATCTCTCTTATTTCGAAAGTAGTAAAACCTGAATAGAGTTTGTTAGAGATTACACTCGGGTTTATCTTATAGGTAACATTAAAAGCTTCTAAGCTTTCTAAAACTTCCTTAAAATGCATTCGTCCACTTTCCGATAGAGATCCAATAGTTTGGGGGGCATTTTTTAGAAACTCTTTTGCATCAACTTGTGAGTTTTTTAATACTGAATATATATTTTTCTTAAAGTCTTGTTTGATCTTTGTAGGTAGCAAGTGTGAATTTTTTCTAAAATGAGAGTTTAACTCTCTTTCGTATTTATTGATGGACTCTCTGTCGCCCATACTGTTTATATCAATACAAATATTTTCATATCCAAGTTCTTCTAGTACTGATATGACACATTTTAAAATCAATGATTCGCTAGTCGACTTATTGCTCCCCATTATTTCAAACCCATACACCTCTTGAGTGGTTTTTTTCTTTATTCCATGCCCATGAAGAGGTTTTTTGAAGTGTATACTTATTGGTTGGGGCTCCAGGTCAAACCTTTGGTCTATATACCATCTAGTTAGGGCGACTTTCTCTTCTGCGTCTTCATAATTATCAAAATCTCTAAACTGTTTTGACTTAGATATGTCTTCGTTTGTTACGTGGGGAGGCTTTATCACGTTAAAACCATAGTGAATAGCTATTTCTCCCACTAAATCTAAAATTGGTATTAACTCCAATTTTTCTTTATCTTTAACTTTTTTCATATGGTTTTCAGAATTATATTTTACCTGGCGAGACCCTTATATTGCTTACAGGTAGAAGTTGGAGGATGGGTTTACCTAAAATATACTTTTTATCTAACGGCCCCCAGTATCTAGAGTCGAAGCTGTCTTTTCGGTTGTCTCCCATAACAAAATATTCAGTTTCACCAAGCTTCTCCTCCACATTCATAGCTGACTCGAATACAACATAGTCTTGCTCTAGGTCGAAACCTTTAGGGTTCTCATCGTTTATTATTTTTACAGTATTTCCTTTAACTATTACTGTTTCACCTGGGAGACCTATAACTCTTTTTATAAAGCTTTTACTCGGGTCCTCTGGGTATTTAAATACTAAAACAGTGTTTCTTGCCGGATGTTTTGCAGTTTCAGAAATTTTATCCACAATAAGATAGTCACCAGTTTTAAAGGTTGGATCCATTGAAGTGCCGTCGACCAGATAGGGTTCTGCAACATAAACTCTAAACGGAATAACTACACCAAAAACAATTACTGCTAGAATAACTAATTCTTTTATTATTTCCTTCCAATTTAATTTTTTTACTGGAGTTGTGTCTTCTTCGCGCAATTTTTCTAAAAGGTGAGGAGGTCTTGTACTGTCAACTGGTACTTTTTCTTCATTCATGACGTAAGTATACAGGTAGTCACTACTTGACGTAAAGAGTTTTACTGTGCCTCGGTGAGTTTCATGGAGCAAATTAGTTGTGATATAGTAATGGAATTATGGCACATATATTTGTTGGTTTAGGAAATCCAGGAGAAGAGTATGGTGATACACGCCACAACACCGGGCGCATGATTTTAGAGTGGTTTGGCAAGTCTTTGGATGCGGAATGGAAGAGTGACAAGAAGCTTAACGCAAAAGTAGCCAAGGTTAAGGTTGGGAAAACACCAGTTACAATAGTTTTACCAGAGACGTTTATGAATAATTCTGGCAAAAGTGTTAAACCCCTTATAACATCTATAAAATCTGCAGAAAAACTAGTGGTTGTTTATGATGATTTAGATTTGCCATTTGGTACAAACAAAATTTCCTTCAATAAATCTTCCGGTGGGCATAGGGGATTAGAATCAATAATAAAATCAATTAAAACTGAAAAATTTGCCAGAGTTAGGGTGGGTATTTCTCCAAAAACACCTAGTGGAAAAATAAAAAAACCAAAAGGTGAAGATGCCGTCACTAAGGTAATAATGGGTAAGTTTAAGGAGGAGGAACTGAAAGAGTTAAAGAAACTATCTAAAAAAGTGGGCGAAGCTCTAGAGGCTTTTGTTTCGGAGGGTTTAGAGAAGACCATGACAGGATTTAACTAGAAATAATGGAGGGACACAATTTTGAAAGAATAATAGGTGGTACAGATGAAGATAAAGAAAAAGCCTCTATTGTTCTACAAGAGGCACATGATGGTGGAAGTAAAAGATACGAAGAGAAACAAATTGAAAAAACGCCTGAAGATATACAAATAATAGATAAAACACAGAAAGTGGTGAATGAAATGGTTCAATATTTTGGGGGTAGCCCAAAGGATGTGCCGATTGAACATGTCTATGTTTTAGAGCCAGGTGGTGTATCCAGTGTATCTGAGGGTAAAATTCTAGGAGGGGTTCATATTACTATGTCATCTCGAATTGGAGTTGATAGAAATGAGTCGAATTTCCTATTTGCAAGTACTATTGCTCACGAAATGTTTCATTTAACGTCTTATAAATCCGCTTATATAAAAGATCCTGAGTACGGTCCCGACTTATACAGACATGGTTTACAGATGGTTGATAAAAAAGATGATGCTGAAAAGGCGGGACAAGAGAAAAAGTATTTTGCACAAATGGAAGAAGCTATTGTTGCTGAATGCACAAGAAGGTTTCTAAAAAAAATTGGTTCAGACCCATTATTCGCTGAAGATTTTCAGGCTTTAGAAAAAATTAAGAATTGGGTTATAAATTTTCACCGAAAAAATGGTGCATCAGAGGAAAGAATTGCTGAATTTGAATCCGAATTGAAGTTTATTCCAAATCCGACGGAGGTAGTGAAGATAGTTTTAGGTGAGTATGATGATGAGAATAATCAACAAGCAATGGCAGCGGGCATGTTCGCTAGAATGTTTAAGGAAAAATCAGTCGAGTTTATGGAAAGACTCAAGGAAAGAAAAAAGATGTACGCACTTCTGGATGAGATTTTAGTTGCATCAAGTGGTGTTTATCAAAATAGGGATGAGATTTTTGATGATTTTGCTAGAGCAAATTTTACTGGTAACTATCTGCCTTTGGCTAAAAAAGTAGAAGCTATTTTAGGTAAGGGATCGTTTAGAAAAATAGCAGAAGATTTTGCTATCGATCCACATAAGAAATAATGAGTTTCAATTAAACAAAAAAGCGACCAGTTGGTCGCTTTTTTGTTTAGTTTGTATCAACTCCTAGTCTTTCTTTGTTGGATCAACAAATGAAAGTGTCATTTTTTGTTCCTTAGCGTCAAATACTCCGATCTTGAATTTGTATGTTTTACCAAGTTCTAGTGAACCGTGTAGTTTTTCATCTGAACCAAATTCTGAAATGTGAACAAGTCCAGCAATACCTTCTTCAATAGAAGCCAGGGCTCCATGTTTGTTGAATTTGATAACAACTCCTGAAACAATATCGTCTTTCTTATATTTCTTCTCTGCTTCTTTCCAAGGGTTTTCTTTCAAAGCCTTGATAGATAGAGAAA
>CAYRHZ010000034.1:0-4373 GCA_964424295.1 uncultured Candidatus Saccharibacteria bacterium
TTCTTCTCTGCTTCTTTCCAAGGGTTTTCTTTCAAAGCCTTGATAGATAGAGAAATTTTTCCGTCTTTGATTTCAATTATTTTAACTTTTATTTTTTCACCAATGTGGAACAAAAGCTTTGGATTTTCTACAAGTGCCCAGTCGATTTCAGATATGTGCACTAGTCCCTCCAATCCTTCTTCTAGTTTAACGAATACTCCAAAGTCCACCATTCCTGTAACTTCACCTGTAACTTCATCGTTAAGCTCGTATTTACCGATAATATAGTCTTTGTTCTTCTGCTCGGGGTTCTTCTCAGAGAAGATAAGTTTACCTTCCTTTGGAGATGCACCAATAATCGCAACAGAAATTTTTTGACCAATAAGTTTTTTCAACTCTTCTAGAATTCTGTCTTTATCTCCGTCTGCTACTCGAGGGTAGTGTTCAGTTTTAAGTTGTGATGCAGGAAGGAATCCTGAGATACCTTGCCATGAAAGAATAAGGCCTCCTTTGTTTGCTTCCAAAATAGGAAGTTCAAAGATTTTCTTATCTCGGATAGCGTCTTCTGCTTCTCCCCAAATAAGCGCTTGTCTAGCTTCTTTTAGAGAGATTTCGATATAGCCGTCCTTGTTGTTTAGACTAACAACCTTTCCAGCAACACTGTCTCCAATAGAGATTTTCTTTATGATATCTCTAGCGTTTATGTATTCTCGTCCATAAATAATACCAGTACCAAATGGTGGCATATCTATATAAACTCCAGACTTTTCAATACCAATAACTTTACCCTCAATAACATCATCAACAGATGGGGGAGTTGCACTTGCGCTCAACATCTTATCCATTGCAGTTTGCTTTACTTCTGCAACTTCACCTTCAACTATTTCTTCTTCTCCTTCTACTTTTTTAACTTTTGACATTTAGTATATGTGTAACAAGTTTTTTGTCTCGGACAGCACCCTCGGGAAGAGACAAGGTTAAGACCTGTTACGGTTATTAATATACGGGTCTAAGTATACATAAATCCATGTTTTTATCCACTTGACACAACCTATTTTATGTGTAAAATAGAGCCTGGAGTTAGGGAGGAGTTCTCGATGCGTAATAGTCGTCGTTCCATTGCACTGGCAACACCTCTGGGCAAAATCGCCTTGGTTGGCGCAATTGCCGGAGCTACTCTGGAGGTTCTCCGGAGAAGGCGAGTTCGTAAGAAGGTTCCAACCGCAGTTCTGTTCGAGGGTGTCGCCCCTACATGCGACAGAGAGAGGTATGCCAACCCCGGTGGACGAATCGTAAAGTTCGTTCCTGAGTAGTCGCAAGTCTCGGCTCGAAAAAAGCGCTCGGCGTGGTTCCCCCACTGCGTCGAGCCTTTGACTTATAAAAAAACAAAATCAAGCCCAAAGACTGTCTTTGGGCTAATTTGAATTTAAATATTTTTCTGATAAACTACCAACATGATAATTACATACCACGGGGCAGATTTTTTTAAAGTTTCATTTGGGGACACAACTATTGCAGTAAATCCTATTTCAAAGGATTCAAAACTAAAATCAACAAAGTTTGGCAGTGACATAACACTAGTTTCTCTAAACAGTCCTGATCATAACGGTCTGGATGTTACTTCACGTGGAGAAAAAGAATCTTTCGCAATAACAGGTCCAGGTGAATACGAAGTTTCAGGAGTTTTTATAAAAGGTTTTATATCAAACTCTGTTTATGGGGGAGTAGAGCGTTTCAATACCATATATACAGTAAACCTAGAAGGAATGAATCTTTGTTTCTTAGGTCCACTTTCAGATGAAAAACTAAATGCTGATACAAAAGAGGCTATAGACGGCATAGACGTTCTCCTTGTTCCTATTGGAGGCCTGCCTGCGCAGGCAGGAGATGGAGTACTAGAACCAGCAGTCGCTCACAAACTAGCGGTGCAGTTTAGTCCAAAGATTATTATTCCCGCACATTTTGCTGAGGTAGGAGACAAGGGCGCTCTTAAGGTTTTTCTAAAAGAAGCAGGAGAGGAGAGTGTTAAGCCTATTGATAAGCTAACTATAAAAAAGAAGGATCTAGAAGGCAAAGAAGGAGAGGTTATCGTCCTAGAAGCTATTTAACCTTCCAAATCTAGCGAACTCCTTGTTTCGAATTTGAAAATGTTCGTCACCTTACTATCTGTAAGGTTCCTCGCATTTCCAAATCCTCAACGTCGGATTTCATCTAGATTATGAAAGTTTTTGCTATAATATTATCGTGATGTTTAACTATCTAGAAAAACTAAGACAAAAAACAGATCGGGAAAAAAGAAAAGTAGCCTTCCTTTTTTCTTTTCTTTTTGCATCCTTAATTTTTGTTGTTTGGTTTTTTGCTGTTTTTCCGCAATTGAAACAACAAAGAAATATAGATAAAAAACTTGAGAAAATTGAGTCTTCACCCACAGAAAGCGTGGCGTCAGTAATCATGAGTAGTTTCGGAGAAATAAAGGATAAGGTAAATGAAATTAAGAATCTTAAATCTACCTTTGACTCGAATATAGACTATTACAAATCAGCTACTACATCTGACACAACATCCACCACCACTTTAAAAACTAGCGTCGAGTCGACTACAACTCAAGAGAAATTACCCTAAATTCGCTTTGAAATTAAAGCCCTAATATGCTATAATAGCCTCATAAATTTATTTTTCTATGGCCAAAAAATCCAATCCCGACCTACCTATAGAAGTTCCTGCTCACGTGAATGTGGTCTCTCAAGAGATTGTTACTGAGATGAAGGCCTCTTTCATCGACTACGCAATGTCAGTTATTACTGACCGTGCTTTGCCTGACGTTCGAGATGGTTTGAAGCCTGTACACAGAAGAATCTTGTACGCGATGCATGAAAATGGTTTGACTGCTGGTGGCAAGACTCGAAAGTCTGCGACTGTGGTGGGAGCCGTTATTGGAGATTATCACCCTCACGGTGATGTTGCTGTATACGACTCAATGGTAAAAATGGCGCAGGATTTCACAATGCGTTATCCGCTTATCATTGGACAAGGAAACTTTGGTTCTATCGACGGAGACAACGCTGCGGCATACAGATATACAGAAGCAAAAATGTCCAAACTCTCTGCAGAATTATTGCGAGATATTGAAAAAGAAACTGTAGATTTCATTCCAAACTATGACGGCACTAAAAAAGAACCAAAAGTTCTTCCAACATCTGTTCCAAACCTTCTTCTAAACGGAACATTGGGTATTGCGGTGGGAATGGCAACAAACGTACCCCCACACAACCTAGGAGAGGTTATGGATGCTGTTTCATACTTGGTAGACAACAAAGATGCCACTACAGAAGACCTATTACAGTTTGTTAAAGGTCCAGATTTTCCTGTAGGAGGAATCGCATTCAACCAAAAAGATATTGCTCACGCATATGCAAACGGAAAAGGTGGGGTAGTAACACGTGGTGAGGCCGAAATTGTTGAAAGCAAAGCAGGTGCATTTCAGATTGTTATTACTTCTATTCCGTTTCGAGTTAATAAATCTGCACTTATTTCAAAAATAGCTGAGTTAGTTCAAGAGAAAAAATTAGAGGGAGTAAAAGGACTTCGAGACGAATCCGCAAAGGATATTCGTATCGTTGTCGATCTAAAAGGCACAGCGCACCCTCAAACAGTTCTAAACTATTTATATAAGCACACTCAATTAGAGGAGACTTTCCACTACAACATGGTTGCTCTTGTTGATGGGGTTCCAGAAACAATGTCTCTAAAAGGTATTTTGGAAAACTTTGTTGCTCACCGAGTTACTGTTATCAAAAGACGAACAGAATACGACCTAAGAAAGGCTCTTGAGAGAGAACATATTCTACTTGGTCTTAAGAAGGCGCTAGATCACATAGATGCAATCATAAAACTTATCCGAGGCAGTAAAGACACTCCAGAGGCCCACGGCAAGCTGATGAAAGAGTTCAAATTCTCTGCAATACAAGCTACTGCTATTTTGGAAATGAAGTTGTCGAGGTTGGCTGGTCTTGAAAGAAAGAAAATAGAAGACGAACTAAAATCCGTTCAAGAGCTTATCGAAACTTTGAAAGCAATTTTGGCATCACCAAAGAAAATTCTAGGAATAATAAAGGATGAAGCAAAGGAAATAAAAGAAAAGTACGGCGATGAAAGACGAACACGTATTATAAAAGGAGGTGCTCAAATTCTTTCTCTAGAAGATTTGGTTCCAGATGAAGAAAACGCACTTGTACTTACTGCTGGTGGTTACATAAAACGAACAAATCCTGACGAGTTTAGAAAACAAAAGAGAGGTGGTGTTGGTGTTGTAGACCTAGACACTAAAGAAGAAGATTTTGTAACAATGCTTCTTATTACTTCTACTCACTCAGATCTATTATTCTTTACTGACA
>CAYRHZ010000035.1:0-1157 GCA_964424295.1 uncultured Candidatus Saccharibacteria bacterium
TAAAAGGAATACCTGTTTATTTTTGGAGAAACCACGCCAAGGGAAGTATCCTTACACGTATTTCAGTATTTCTTTCAACTAAAGTATTCTGCACTTCCACAAAATCTTTTACAGCAAGTTTCAGTAAGACCATAATAATGCCAGCCGGTATTAATACGGAAGTATTTAAAATTGGTGAAAACTTTATAAGAAAGAAATATTCTATATGTATGGTTGGAAGGGTTTCACCTGTAAAACATATAGAGCTAGCTTTGGAATCTATAAGAATTTTGATTGAAAATGGAACACAAGTTTCGCTTACGGTTGTTGGTGACGTACCAGAAATAGATAGAGTTTATTTTGATGGATTAAAAAAATATGTAGACGATAACGGTTTGTCTAAAGTAGTTAGTTTTCAAAGCGGAGTCTCCCTAGAGAAACTACCAGAAGTTTATGGAAGCCACGAAATATGTTTAAATCTAACAGAGGCTGGTTCTTTCGATAAGACGATAGTTGAAGCCACTAGTTGTGGAGCGGTACCTATGGTTTCCAGCGACTCGTTTGCCGGTCTTTTACCCGATGTTTGCATAACACAGCCTGTTTCTGCAAACATAGCAGCTTCTCTCGGAAAGTTGCTTGAGCCAGAGAGTCAGATTAGAATTCAGAAAGATTTAGAAAGGTTTGTAGAATCACAGAACTTAGTATCTCTTATTAATAAGCTAGAGAAAGAAATAAATTAATATGTATAAAGGAAAAAAAGTTAGTGTGGTATTCGGAACATATAATGAAGCAGATTCGATTCGTGCAGAAATTGAGGCCTATTTTGCAACTGGATTGGTGGATGAAGTTATTGCTGTAGATAATAATGCAAAAGGAAATACAAAAGAAGAAATAGAAAAAACAAAAGCAAAACGAGTAGTCGAGAATAAGCAGGGTTACGGATATGCATATATGAGGGCTTTATCGGAAGCAACAGGGGATCTGATATTTATGACAGAAGTCGATGGTACCTTTAAGCCTAGCGATTTACACAAGTTTCTTTTGTACAGTGATGATTTTCCAGTTGTATTTGGAACAAGGACGTCTCGGGCGGCAATATGGTCCGGGGCTTTTATGCCATTTCCTGTTCGTTTTGCTAACTGGTTATGGGCAAAAATAATTGAAGTACTTTATAATGG
>CAYRHZ010000035.1:1257-3994 GCA_964424295.1 uncultured Candidatus Saccharibacteria bacterium
TAAAGAAAAAATAATATGTCTGATAATTATTACAAATCAAGATACGTTTGGAATGACGATAGAAAGGTAGTTTGGAAAGAAATAGTAAGGTTTCTTTCAAAATATGTTCCAAAAGACGGAACAGTTTTGGATATTGGTGCAGGGTATTGTGATTTTATTAATAATGTAGACGCAAAAAATAGAATCGCTCTGGACTACTCTCCAGATTTGGGGAAATATGCAAACAACGGAATAGAACAAATAAACTCAAGTGTTACTGATATGAGTAAGGTCACAAGCAACACCGTGGATGTTGTTTTTGCGAGTAACCTGTTTGAACATCTAACAGACGCAGATTTGGAAATAACTATGGGAGAAGTAAAAAGAGTTTTGAAAAAAGGAGGTAGGCTAATATTAATGCAGCCAAACTACAGACTCGCATATAAAACTTATTTTGATGATCACACTCATAAAAAAGTTTTTTCTGATACTTCACTTGAAACATTTTTGCTTAGTTTTGATATGGAAATTGAATTGAAAAAAGCAAAGTTTCTTCCATTCTCATTAAAATCTAGACCTAGTATTATTCCTGTTCTACCTTGGGTTATTAGAGCTTATATAAACTCTCCTTGGAAACCATTTGCAGGTCAAATGTTATTTGTAGCAAAACTTCCAAACTAGGATAATTTTTCTAACTTAAAACAGAACGAGCCCCTCATCGTCTAGACGGGGGCTCGATTGCATTTTAGTGCCAGGTACTTACTTCGTCGGTGTGTGAAGCTCGCCGATGCGGAGGAGTGCTTTTTCTCCGAACAGGCTAGCGAGCCACCAGACTGGTGTCGGGGCGGCCTGGAAGAACAGGATCTTCCAAGGGTTTCCGTACGCTGACATGGGACTTTCGGAGTCCACCGTGTCAGCGATTCTTACGGAGACGATCTTGATCGTGGAGTTTGGGAAAAAAGCTCTCCAAACTATCCTGCAGCGCCTCGAGTGCGCCTCATCGGTTACGACCACGATCACTCTCGGTAGCCCATCTTCGGTGTCGAATTTGGGAAGATTTTCCCTTACTCGAACACATTCCTCGATAGTGCTCATGACGGTGCCAACGAACTTCCCGTACGGAGCAATGATTCGAAGCTTTTCCCGCTTCTCGATTTCGGGGTTTTTGGAGCCGGTAAAGGCTCCGAAGACAAGAAAGGGGAACTGCCCCTTCGCCTTGAGCTGTGAAAGTGCTGAGGCGGTTCTATTTGCAACAGCCTGAGCACCACGCGTCAGCTTTGTTTCCGTTGCTCCATGAGCAACGGGTACGAGCAATTCGACTTGCTCGGGAAGCGGGTCGTTTACAGACCACCGCCATGCGCGCCATTCAATAAGCATCTATCACCTCTATTTGGAATTATAACATATAATATACAAAAAGCAATAGTATCTAAATTAAGTAGATTTTGTTAGTATTTTTTAACATGAAAGAGAAAATGTTGAATTGGATTAAGGATAACGAGTACCTATTTTTAGCTATTTTGGTTTTACTTTTTATTTTAATTAGACTTCCAGGGACTGGTCTTCCTTTGCATCAAGATGAATATAAATGGCCGATGATTGTAAATCCAGCTAATGCAAGTGAAACAAGCATACCTCATCCACCCTTGTCTCAGTATATTTATAAAACTGCAGGGCAGCTTGTAGGCTTTAATGAAAACTTCAGATTCGTTCCATTATTCTTCGGTTCAATTAACCTAGTACTTTTATATTTTCTGATAAGAATGATGCTCGGCAGAAAGGAGGCGTTAATCGCTTCTATTATTTGGATTTTTTCTTATTTTTCAGTTCTAGCCTCACTTATGGTTGATACAGATGGGCAAATTATGCCATTCTTTTTTCTTCTGGCACTTTTAAGTTATTATAAATTATATTACTTTCCTGATGATAAAAAGTATTACTGGGCAGGATTGTTAATTATTTCTTTGATATCAGGCTTTTTTATTAAGGTAAGCTTCTTTCTTGCCATATCAGCTATTATTGCTGATTTTCTTTGGTCAAAAAAGCACATGCTTTCAAAGAAGCTTTTACTAAAATACTTATTAATTTTTATTTCGAGTATCGGAGGACTGGCAGCACTTTTGTTTCTCGCTACTTTTGTTTTTCCTTTCTTTAACCTATCTAGCTCATTTGAGTATTGGAAGCATTTTTTTGTTTTGGATAGAGGGTGGTTTCAAACACTCATTCAATTTATTAAGGCCATTTTATACTCTTCTCCACTTTTGATACTTATTCCTTTTCTTGGAAGCAAGAATAACTTTTCAAAAGCAAGATTGTTTCTGTTTTTTATATTCTTCTCGTTCATCTTTTATGTTGTACTTTTTGATTTTTCTATAGGAGCATTAGATCGTTACTTGCAGTTATTGGTACTTCCTTTAACTGTAATTAGCACAATTGTCATATCCTCGATTATTGATGGAGACAAAAGAAGATTTAGGGAATTTTTCTACTTGGGTTTGCTGGTTAGTTTTGTTTTAATTTTACTTCAATCCTTGCCTCATTATGTGCCACCACTTCACCCAAAGGCCGATTGGATAGATAGGGTATTGAGTCTAAGATGGAATTTTGTTTATCCATTTTCTGGTGGCTCTGGGCCCCTAGGATTTTATGTGTCTTTTCTTTTTATTGCTTTGAGTTGGCTGATTACAGCAGGTTTGGTTTTGCTGGCTAGATTTAAGAGTGATTATAAAAAATTAATACTCGTATTAATCATTCCAAT
>CAYRHZ010000036.1:0-3985 GCA_964424295.1 uncultured Candidatus Saccharibacteria bacterium
GATTATCTTTTTATTACACATGCGCACATGGACCACATAGGTAGAGTGTGTAAGCTCGTAAAGGATGGTTTTAATGGAATTATTTATTCAACAAAAGAGACAAAAGACTTGGCAAACATTATGTTTATGGACGCCATAAAAATAATGAACATAAAGGAGAAGGGCTTAAATGGAGAGGAAAAAGAAGAGCCCCTGTACGGTTTAAATGATTACAACAAAGCAATGGCGTTGTGGAGGTCAATTCCATATCACGACAATACGAAGATAAACGATGAATTTGAAGTTGTGTTAAAAGATGCGGGACACATATTAGGGTCTTCTATGTTTGAGTTTTCACACAGGGGCAAGAAGATTGTTTTTACAGGCGATTCTGGCAATTCTCCAGCTCCACTTTTAAAAGATACAGAAAAAATAACAGACGCAGATTTTCTGATAGTAGACAGTGTTTACGGAGATAGGAATCACGAGGATAAGGGTATTCGAGATGAAAAGTTTAAAAAAGTTTTAATAGAAACCATAGAAAAGAAAGGGGCACTTGTCTTGCCAGCATTTTCAATAGAGAGGACTCAGGTGATCTTGTATGAATTAAATAACCTTATTGAGGAAAAGAAGATCCCGTCAATTCCTGTTTTTCTAGATTCTCCACTAGGTTTAAAAGTTACAGATATTTATAAACATTCAGTGAAAGAGTTTAACAAAGAAGTTAAAGAAGAAATAAGTACTGGAGATAATATTTTTAGTTTCCCAAAGTTAAATATAATTCACGGTAGAGAGGAATCAGAGAATATTAAAAAAACACCAAATCCTAAAATAATTATTGCAGGAAGTGGTATGTCTTCTGGAGGGCGAGTAGTGGGTCACGAAATTGAGTTTTTGCCAGATCCAAATAGTACAGTTCTACTTATGGGATACCAAGCGATCGGGACACTAGGAAGGAGGATACAGGATAAACCAAGTCAGGTTGAAATAAACGGCACAATGGTGCCTGTAAAGGCTAGAATAGAGATGATATCGGGTTATTCTTCTCACCGAGATTCTGACGGTCTGGTGGAGCTTGTTTCAAATACAGCTGAAAAGGTGAAAAAGGTTTTTGTTGTTATGGGGGAGCCAAAGTCGTCTGCGTTTCTAGTTCAAAGACTTCGGGACGAGCTTGATGTTGATGCTATTTATCCAGAGAGGGGGATAATATACAGGTTAGATGTTTAGAATTGTAATATAATTATTCTAAATGGAACCAGAACAAATAAATCCTACTCCTGTTGAAATTCAACCTAAAACAGATCACAAGATTTTCTACATTTTAATACTTATTTTTCTCGCAATAATAGGTTCATTTTCATATTTATTTTACCTACAATATAATTATAATCCGATGTGCGTTTCCGACTGTAGTTCGATCGTTGTACCAGATTTTGATGAAACTTCAGATTGGAAAACATATAGAAATGAAGAGTATGGGTTTGAGTTTAAGTATCCAAGTAATTGGGTTAAGCTGGATAACTATCAAACTGATCCAGATTTAATTACCATAGTTTCAAGTAATGAATCGGCAGATAATGTCTCTAAGTGTTACGAGGGGTGCGGGCCAGATTTGTGGTTTTATCATTATAAAAATATAGACTTAGAGAAATATATAAATGATCCAGGTAATCTATTATTTAATCCCAAAAAGATAAAAATTGATGGTCAAACAGCATATGAGGTAGATGAGGCTGGTTTCAGCTCGTATTATGCGGTTCTTGTCCAAAAGGGCAATGATGTTTATAAAATACTTGGATATAATAATCAGTTGAGTTTGTCATCGAACACGATTGAAAGCCAGATTCTATCAACATTTAAATTTATTGATAAAACTGACACTTCAACTTGGAAAACATATCGAAATGAAGTGTATGGCTATGAATTTAAATACCCAAATGGTAGTTATGTAGAAAGTAATAATGGAAATATCAGAATTCAAAATTATAACGGATATAGACAGGGTTTGGCTTCTGGAGAATTCTGGTTAGATTTTAATGAAAAACCTGGAAAGGGAAGTTGTAAAAGTGAGGCAACTAGTCTAAATAAGAAACAGGATGATTTGGGTATATATTACATTGGACCACTACCATTTACCGAAATGAATGAGTCTGGTGGAGAAAGGTTTGTACTCTGTGCAGATAAGTCAGGAAACAGTATTTTCATCCAAGCTTTTGAGAATAATATTAATGGTCCCTTAGTTAACCAAATCCTTTCAACTTTTAAATTTACTAAATAACAAAAAACCGGCAGATGCCGGTTTTTTTGTTTATTTAGCTAGAGCTACGATTTTCTTGAATGTCTCAGGGTTTTCTAAAACTAGAGTTGCAAGGATTTTTCGATCTAGTAGGACGCCTTTCTTTTTAAGTCCTCCCATTAGTTTAGAGTATGAAGTTCCAAGTTCTTTTGCTCCGTATGAAATCTTTACATTCCACATATTTCGAGCGTCACCTTTTTTGTCCTTTCTGTGAGTGAAAGAGTATGCACCAGCGTGGTAAATAGCATCCCAAGCCTGTCTTTCTTTTGTAGATCGTCCATGTCTAAAACCTTTTGTTCTCTTTAGAACATTTTTTCTGGATTTCAGTGCATTTACTCCTTTCTTTACTCTTGTCATGTTGTTGTTTTAAAATTTTTAATTACTTTATGTGCTATTTAATGTAAAAGGCCTTGTCCTTGTTGCTCATAGGGAAGTTTACTCCTCTCTTTTTAGAAAGTTGTGATCTTCGAGACTCCTTAGCATTGAAATGTCCTTGGCCAGTTTTTCTAGCAGTGATTTTTCCATTCTTGCTAACCTTTAGTCTCTTTGTGAATGATTTGTTTGTTTTCGTGCTCATGTTTTTAGTTGTTTTTCTCAATAACGATACTTAGTCCTTTTGGGGATTTTTTGGCTGGGTCCGCGATGCGGTATTCTTCAGTTATTAGCTTTAGAACTCTTGCCATTCTTTCCTCAAGGAACTTGATGTCCATATACTTGGTTCTGCCTGGTAAAAATAGGTCTATCTTTATTCGGTTACCTTCCTTTAGCCAGCTAGATGCTTTTTTAGCCTTTAGCTCTAGGTCGTGGTCCCCAGTACCGACTTTAACCTGTATATTCTTGACCTCTACCGTGTGAGCCTTAGTTTTAGCTACTTTTAGCTTCTTATTTTCGGCATACTGAAATTTACCATAATCCATGATTTTTGCAACTGGGGGAACGGCTTTTGGTGAAATCTCGATTAAGTCGAGACCGCTTTCTCTTGCCTTGTCTAGAGCCTCTTTAAAGGTAATGACACCAAGATTTGAGCCATCCTCCATAATTACACGGAGTTCTGGAGCAGTTATTTGATTGTTTATTCTGATTTGTGCTGACAATTAAGATATTTTATTTAATAAACTCTTGAAAGATGACAGAAATATAGCACATTTATTCTGTATTTACTAGGAGCGTAGATTCTCACTAGGGCTATCTTTACTTTAAAAAAGGTATAACATAATAGGCATTAGCAGTATTTAACTTAATATTTAATAAAACATGAAAAATAGCCTATTGGTTGGGATAGTGTTGGTGTTGGTGATCGTTGGGGTGTTTTGGTGGGGGATGAAAGATAAAAATGCTTCTGACGTTTTAAATCCTGAAAATAATGCCACTACCACTACAGGAGTGGGCACGAATACTAGTACAGGCAATACAGGTACAAATGTTGCTGGGATGAAGGTTTCTCTTGGTGGAATTTTTGCTGAGGCAGGAAATCATCAGTGTGACTACGAAAGAGTTTCACAAAGTGACAGAAATTCTAGTGTTCTTTATTTCTCTGGTGGAAAAATGCGAGGAGAATTTAGAACTTATGCAGGGGAAGAAAGTATGAACACACTTATGGTTTACGACGGTAGTTATTTGTATACTTGGGTTGAAGGCAAGACTGTTGGAACAAAAACAGAGCCTAAAACTATCAAGGACCTACCCGCACTTATTCCTGAGGATATTACA
>CAYRHZ010000037.1:0-3948 GCA_964424295.1 uncultured Candidatus Saccharibacteria bacterium
ACTTTGAGTATCACTATCCCAGCTATTGCTGCAGCTTGTGCATATAGCCCAACAAACAAAAGTACGGCTGTTATGTAATACAGAAAAGAAGAATAACCATAGACCTTTTTCTGTCGCGCAAGACCTAGAGAAACAATGAATAAACTAACAACCAATCTTAATAAAATTGGAGAAAAAATTTCAAAAGTGAATAATGCTGGAAATAATGAAAGTGTATGCATGAATTTTTATGTTCTAAGTATTATATGATATATTGCCAATAACACAAAACAGTATGACAAAGAAAGGTGTTAAAGAAGTCGCTATACTACTACATGACATACGGTCTACCCACAACGTAGGCTCTATTTTCCGTACTTCAGACGCGCTAGGTGTAAACAAGATTTATCTTTCTGGCTACACTCCTACACCGATAGATAAATACGGAAGAGCAAGGAAAGACATAGCAAAAGTGGCTTTAGGCGCAGAGAAAGATATATCTTGGGAATATGTAGAGGATTCAGTAAAGACAATTAAAAAATTAAAGAAAGAAGGCTATCAAGTTATCGTAGTAGAGCAGGACAATAAATCTGTTGATTATAAAAAAGTAAAAATAGTGTATCCAGTACTTTTTGTGGTTGGAAACGAAGTTGATGGGGTAGATAAGAAAGTTTTATCTTTATGCGATATTGTGGCAGAGATCCCAATGATGGGCAAAAAAGAGTCACTAAACGTTTCGGTTGCTTTTGGGGTTGCGTTGTCTCGAATGCTTGGAATTTAGTATTGATAGGTATCTACGATTTTTCCTTCGTTATCTAGCAGGATAATATCTTCTCTTCTCTCTTTCCAAACACCCTCACTTCTTTTCAAGTAAACCCTCCATTCTCCAAGATAGAAATCTTTGTCACCTTTGTGCGTCGTGATACAAGAAGGATAGTTTATTTTATTGTAAATAAAGCTGGTGCACTCATAACTCCAGTTTGCAGGCAGGCTTTCTGTTTGAATTCTACAAGTAGGGAAATAGTCGATGTAGTCTAGGCAGGCATCATTGTTTACTGTTCTTGGTATTGAAGAAGTGTTTTCATTTTTAGGAGCAGGACAAGAAGTGTATAGGTATGGGGTAAATGTTTGGAACTGCGTTAAGTACCCAGAACATTTGTTAGTCTTGAAGCTCGCACCGTTTGGAGAAATTCCTGTAACCAAATATAGGTAGTCGTTAGAATTTAAATATATATCATCTTCGGTGTTGGTTATCCCGGTAAAGAAAAGGTAAGTGCCCTTTGGAATTTTCACACTCACACCACTGCTTCTGCTTTTCAATGTCCATCCAGTTACATTTATAGGGGTTTTTGTTGTGTTTACACGAAGAGAAAGGTATTCTTGTTTTGCGTCGCTAGATCTATAGACATAGTTTAAATCAACAATCCCTTTGTATATTGAAGAGTTCTTCTTCTCTTCCTCCTCATTTATTTTTGCTTGCAAAGCATCTACTTCCTTTTGGGTTTGGTCTATCTTGGCTTGGATGTCAGCTTGTTTTTGCTCTTGTGTTTGATTTGTAGGTGCCAGAAATCCTGTTCTTGTAACTCCTTTTGCACCGCCAAGAATTCCAATACAGATTATGGACAAGAGAATAACTATTCCCATCATTTCATCGCGGTTCATATCTATATTCTACTAGTATTATGGAGTTAAGTTAAGCAATTACTTCTGACAACTTGGACAAAAAATTGTAGTTCTGGTTTGAATTTCAATTTTCTCTAGAGGTTTTCCGCACCTTGGGCATTTTTCTCCAGACTTTCCATATACCTTGTGTTCTCTGGCGTAGTTGCCGGTAGACTCATCTAGTAGTCGATATGTCGCAACAGAAGAGCCTCCAACTTTTATAGCTTTTTTAATTATTCGAACTATTGCCGTGTGTAAAAGTTTTACCTCCTCTTTTTTAAGGGAAGAGGCGGGTCTGGTAGGTTTTATTCTTGATTCAAAAAGAGTTTCGTCTGCATAAATATTGCCAAGTCCCGTAACTACTTCTTGGTTCATTAAAACGGCTTTTATTTTTCCGCTTTTATTTTTTAGAGATTCTTCAAGATACTTTGGAGTAAATTTTTTATCTAATGGTTCTAGCCCCAGCAATTCAAAGTGTAGGGCTTCGTCAAAGTTTTTCGAGGTAGGGTAGTACAGCAAATATCCAAACATACGAGTGTCGTTGTAGTAAAGTGAACCTCTATTCAGTTCGAAAGTTACGTGTGTGTGTTTGTTTGGGAGCTCTTTTTCTGAAATTTCTATAGGATGTCCACCTATAATTTTTTTGTTGTTAGTTGAACCTTTATAAACAAACTGTCCTGACATTTTTAGGTGAACTAAAAGAACCTTTCCGCTTTTGAATCTAAAGATTAGATTTTTTGCTCTACGTTCTATTTGAGAAAATGTTTCACCTCTTAATCCATTTTCAAATTCTTTTACTTTCTTTATTGATGGTGTGCGAAGAGTGCCTTTGCCTGACACAAGTTTTGGCTTTCGAACTTTTGCATCGACGATCTTTTGTCCAAGAATATTTTTTTCCAATCCGATACGGAGGTTTTCAACCTCAGGCAACTCAGGCATACTATTTTGATTCTAAATAACTTTTTAAGATAATTGCTGCGGCAGAAGCATCATGCATATCATTGTGACCCTGAAGATGTTCTGCTTCTAGAGAAGTCATAAACTCTGGGTGTAGCACTATTTCTATTCCAGTTTTCTCTTTCAAGTCTTTCATAAAAGGGTGAACTTTTTTCATTATGTCGTTTTCCTTTTGCTCGAAGTTTTTTGATTCTCCAATAACCACTAGGTTTACTTCATTCTCTTTGCAAATTTTATCAATTTCCTCTACTAAGTTTTCGCTATTTTGTAGTACAGAAAGGGGATACGAAAAGTCACCTCTTTCGTCTGAAAGGGCTAGTCCTACTCTTTTTTCACCATAATCTATGCCTAGATATCTCATTTCCATCAGTCTACATTAAAAATATAGTCTTTGCATTATCGCTTATTTTTGATAGTATACCTCTACATGGATGGGTGGCTGAGTGGTCTAAAGCAACAGTCTTGAAAACTGTCGTCTGGGTAACTGGACCGTGAGTTCGAATCTCACCCCATCCGCAAAAAAATCCCCGAAAGGGGATTTTTGCGTGATGGAGAAAAATCGAAGATTTTTCGGGTGAGATTCGAACGGATTGCCGGTCTACTGTCGCAGTAGCGACTGTCGGCAATCCGGTGCCCAGAAATTTCTCATCTGTCGAGATGAGAAATTTCGAGGGAGAAACTCTCACCCCATCCGCCCGTGGGTTTCCCAGTAGTTCGCAATCTCACCTGAGTCTAGTTATTTCCAGTACTCACAATTAAACGCTAACTTTTGGTATAATTTAATTAATGAAGGTAACCATTTGCTCAAGCGTAGATTTTACTCCCAAAATAATCGAAGTTAAGAAAGTACTTGAAGGTATGGGGCATTCGGTAAATATCCCGTATTTCAGCCAAAAAATCATGAAGGGCGAGATGACTTTTGAAGAATATTTGACGCAAAAAGAAACTGGCGATGGTGATATTTTGCTTCGACAAAATGAAAATGTAGATATGATAGAAAGATATTGGAATTTTATTAAGAATTCTGACGCAATACTGGTATTAAATTTAGAGAAGAGGGGTGTAAATGGATATATAGGTGGTAGCACTTTGATGGAGATGGGATTTGCCTATGGCCATAAAAAGAAAATCTTCTTATTTAATCCAATTCCAGAAAGGAGTGAGCGAATGCATTATATAGATGAAATTATGGATTTAGATCCAATAACAATAAACGGGGATCTGAGTAAGATGCAAGTTGATTAGTTTTTCCTACCCAGATTAATCTCACCCCACCCTCATTTATTTTTTCCTCCCACAAAATACATATATCGCATCTCTCATAAACTCAGGTAGATCTTTGTGGTGCTT
>CAYRHZ010000038.1:0-3891 GCA_964424295.1 uncultured Candidatus Saccharibacteria bacterium
CCAGAGACAACTTTACCAAAAATAGTGTAGTTATTTGGTAGTGGGTAGTCAGCATGCATTATGAAAAACTGACTTCCGTTTGTGTTTGGACCTGCGTTTGCCATAGCCACTACACCCTTTTTATAACCAGCTTTGTATGAAGCTGTATTTGGGTTTAGCTCATCATTAAATTTATATCCAGGACCACCAGTTCCGTTGCCACTTGGGTCGCCTCCTTGGATCATGAACCCTTTTATAACCCTGTGAAATGTAAGACCGTTGTAATACCCCTTGTCCGCCAAAGTCACAAAGTTGTTTACTGTGTTTGGTGCGTCTGCGTCATAAGTTTCGAAAACTATTTTTCCGTAATTTGTTTCAAGTGTAATCATATGTGTTTTTTTTGCTGTATTAATATTTTGGTTATTTGTACTTGTCGTGCTTGTATTTGAATTCTCGTTTACAACTGGTGGCAATGTGCCATCCTCAAAGACTGGTGTAGTGGTAGAGTAACCCTCAAGGTTAGTACTATCTAGCCCCACATCTTTTACAGCACCGTCATCTCTAAATAAATAATATCCCCCGACAATTATTATGCCCGTAACAAAAAATGCCAATAATAAATTTTTCATAGAAAAACATTATATCAACTTTTTTTCTATATACAAACTACCTCTTCAAGCAAGAAAAAACAAAAGCTGGGGGGATGTTCAGCGGAGTAAAATTCACATCCACTTTGTCAAAAACTTTTTCCAAATCTTTTTTTGACTCTAGGGAGTATTGAAACTGTATAAACCTCCCTCCAGACCTCAATGCGCTGTATGAAGAAGCAAGTAAATTCTTTTTATCTGAAGACGAAAGGTTTGCCAGTGGTATACCAGATATAATATAGTCCACCGAGCCTCCCCCAAAATATTTTTCCAGACTCAAAGCAGACTGATTGTGAACCTCTATTCTGTCATCGTTTATCTTTTTTAATTCCTTATAAAAATCCGAACTAGTTTCAAAGGCTATTAGCCTAGAGTCCTTGCTCATTTTCTTGAGGAGCTGGGTGGTGATTATTCCTGAACCTGAACCCAGCTCTATATTTAGCTTGGCCTTACTAAAATCCACAGTTTCTAGCATCTTGTTTGTTAAAAACTTAGAGCTAGGGGTTATAGACCCGACACTTCGCCAGTTTTTCAAAAACTCTTTAAAAAAATTTAGTTCTTCCATAAATTACTTTATACCACAAAGAAGCTTAAGTTCAGCAATGTCAGCCGGAGTCGCCTTTTCGTTTATACCATTGTTTAACCTGTACATAATAGCCTTCGAATCTTCCTCAATGTGCTCCAGACCAAGTGCGTGTCCAAGCTCGTGAGCCAAAACCCGTACTAGCTTTGCCCTATTGTCGAACTGATATATATCTATTCTCTGTCCGTTTATATCACTAGTATATGTGCCCTCTTCAAACTCTCCACCCAAGCTTCCACCAATTGTATTAAATTTTTTGACGTTCAAGTTTAGAGTAACAGCCATATCATTCAAGGTTCGGGTCAAAGCGTTTATTTCTTTTGCTTTTGAATTTAGAGATGCCTGTAGTTGATTTATAGATATTATTTCCTGACTCAGATAATTTTTCTCTGAATTAAGCCTGTTATAGGTTTCCTTATTTGCTCCACCTTTTTTGTTTACAGCCTGTACTTCTGCATCATAAGCGTCTTTGCGTTTTTCAAAAGCACTAAGTCTAGACTCAAATTCTCTGTTGTCATTTTCATACACCTTGATCAAAATATTGTATTGTGATTTTACGGCGTCGTATGAAGCACGATTATTTTGGAGCACAGTCCCCGTCTTTTTTAGTTCTTGTGTTGTGGCCTGTCTCTCGTCGTAGATAAGATTTATTTTTAAACGACCGTCATCTGTTTTTTTAAACAAATCCTTGTCTACATTTTTTTCCCAAATAGCCTCGGCATCTGCCAATGCTCCTAGGAAATATTCCTCTGAAATACCAAATTGGTTATCAAACTGTGAAATAGAATATGTTATCGGCCTCCTACAAGGAAAATAGTGTGTATAGGACTGCGCCCAAACATTCTCGATTGTGTCTCTATAGATAAAGCCATAGAAAGCGACTATTACTAAAAAAATAATATTGAATATTTTATTCATTATATTAAGTATAACAGAACATAAATTTTGCTATACTTAATACCAATGAATACTTTTTTTAATAGGTTTGGTTTTGTTTCTTGGCAACTTCCTGTATTACTATTACTTTCTATTTTATTTTGGGTTAATGGAATTCGCATTGTAAAAATAATGAACTACTATTCATATTGGGGAGGTGTCGGAAGTATTATAATTTTTGCACTCAGTTTCCCCGTCGCCCTATTTGCAATAAAAGGTGTAACCAAAATTTTGAAACTAACCGAGAAACAAGTTTACCCCGCTATCATTTTAATAGTAGCGCTGGTTGGACTACTTCACGGAATAACTCTTACATATAGACCAGAGATGTATCGAGCCACTGGTGAGTCGCTTATGTTTGCAACTGCATGGATTATTTGGTTTTCTGGCGCAACCATACTCACATTGTTTTATATTCAACAAAAAGATTCTCCTTCAGAAAAAGCTAAATAACACGAAGGGTCGGCTACAGTAGCCGACCCTTGGAACAGTTGCGAAGCCTCTAAAGGCTGAGCAGGTATAGCAGCACCGCTGCCTTCAGAGCTTTCAGCACCATGTTGGTGAACATGCATGATGCCAAAGCCCGCCAGTAGTTGCCTTGAAACCCGCCACACTTCATGAACTGAATGCACAGAATCATCCCGCTCACTCCCTGTATCAGGTTGTTGATGGCACCCGGATGAAGTCCTCCGTAAACCACTGACGAAAGGATCGCCAGAAGGAACGATGCCCAGACCGGCGCCTTTATCACCCTCGTGAAGGTAATGGGAAAACGAAACAGCGTCTCTTCGATCGTGGCGCCGATGAGAAGAAGTACCAGAGCCCTCGGGCTCGTGGCAACGGCGAGCGTGAAGCCGTCGGTCGTGATCGGCTTTCCCAGTACCGCGTAGCTGAAGTAGATGAAGCCCATCCACAGCACTTGAAAAAGGATGAACCCCACCACCACGTTGACGTACTCGAAGCCGCGAACCCTAGTTTCCAACCACTCAATCATCGTTATCTCCTCCCGAAATCTTTGGATAAACTACCAGAAACACTTAAACATGTAAACGAGAAAATAAATGAAATATGAAAAACGGCGTCTGGGGGCAAACCCAGACGCCGTTTCGGCTCGGTGCGAACTGGATTAGATCTTCCAGATCGCGTGCTCGTAGCCGTTGGTGGGAACGACCTTGGTCGCTTCCACTCCGTGGTTCGTGCCGTGCTGGCCGAAGTTCTGTTCCATGTAGGACAGGATTCCGACGACCACCACGAACGCAACCACAAACAGAACGTTATCTCTCAAGCTGTCTCTCCTCGAATGAGCGTTTGTAGTATTATAGCATATAATACTACTTTGTCAAATATGCTAAATTGACTAACATAAAATTTTGTCCTACTATTATGTATAGAAAATCGCACATCCCGTGCGACAGGTAGGAGTCACTATGTGGGAAAAAACACCTCAGGAACGTGCTGTCCAGGTCGCCCTCGACCGCGGTCAGGCGGCGAGTTCAGGCCAGACCCGCTTCGAGTACGGTCGTGACCACTTCTCCGAAGGTCACGCAAACCACCGCGGTGGCCAGTGCACCGATCCGGTCCAGCGGGACTTCGGCCTCCGACACCCCAATGGACGATTCCAGGAACTCGAAAAGCAGTCCTCGCCGAACGGACACGATTTCCAGACGAGACTGCCTGACTTCAAGTGGAAGCCCTAGTTCGTAACCCCACGAACTTCGTGGGCGCTAGATTTACAACCTAGCGCCC
>CAYRHZ010000039.1:0-3865 GCA_964424295.1 uncultured Candidatus Saccharibacteria bacterium
TATGTTTTCAATTTGTTTTGCGTAACCTTCTTTATCTATTTCTCCTGTGCAAACTCCTGGACAGAGTCCTATTTGTCTATTAAAACAAGGCTTACCTATATTTGGTTCGCATTTATCTCGAAAAGGAAACATCTTTCTCACAATCTTTAGAGCTTCTTTAAGCTGGCTGCCGTTTGGAAAAGGTCCAAATGAATATGATATTTCATAATTCGAGTATTTCAGAAAATGTGAGTTCAATAATTCTCTTCCGCGCAATATTAAAACTCTAGGAAAATCTTCTTTTGTTATTACAACAAAGTTAAAACTTTTATTGTCTTTCTCTTTTATATTTGCAGAAGGCTGGTGCTTTTTTATTAAATGAGCTTCTAGTACTAATGCCTCCAAAACTGAGTCCGTTTTTGTAAAATCAATTGTTTCAAACTCAGTAAGCATTTTAGAAATAAGTGGAGATCTAGTATTTACAATGTCTTTGTTGAAATAACTTCTAACACGATCTTTTAAAGAGGTAGCTTTTCCTATATACAAAATCTGCCTTTTTTTATCCAAGAAAAAATAGACCCCTGGATTGTTTGGGAGTTTCTTCAGCAATTCTTTAATTTTTTGACTTTGAACCATATTTGTATAATACTATTTTTTAGAAAGACACACCAAACGAGGTCGCCATGTCCGACGATACTACAAAGTTCTTCGTTCTGCCAACAGTCGTGGTTGGAACTGCGACTCTCGTACTCACCAAGAGTCCCGTTGCGACCGTTCTCGTCCTCGTCGCGACTCCAATCGTAATCGCGATTGTGGCAATCATTCTCATGGCAGTGGCCCTGAAAAATGGGATCGACTGATGCAACTAGCGCCCGGAGTGCTGACCCTGTTTGGTCAGCACGCCGTTTTTATTTACCAAATTTTTATTGGCGTTGACTTTTTGCCATATTATTTACAATATTACCCTTGGAGGCTCAATGCCACTAGCACTCATTCTCTTGGCTGTCTTAGGTGTGTTTGGGTGGCTTGCTGTCGGCCTCATTAACCGATGGCATCACCACAACTTTAGCAGCAGGAGCGACCTCAAATCAAAGGATAAGTGATGGTGATACTTATTAAGGTAACGTACAGCGACAAAGACGGCAACGAGGTCTTTCCAGCTGGGTACCCCGACCAAGTCAAGATAGAAGGAGACAATCCGATCGTAGACGACGAGTCCGTTCTGCTAATCTTGCGAATGCACCTCTTGATCACGAAAGCGCCCAGAGTACCAGGACTGAAAATAAAGTGGCAGGCCTGGGAAACTGAAAAGGTCAAAGTCCACTAAGACCAAGAGTTGCACGCTCAATGTTCTAGCGCAGGCCAATGGCCTGCGCTTTCGCTTTACCCCTTGCGATAAGCTTTGTATTGTTTCAGCGCTTTTTTTAGGTACTTTCCGGTATAACTTTTTTCATTATTGGCCACTTCTTCAGGTGTTCCTTTTGCTACTATCTGGCCACCACCTTCTCCACCTTCTGGCCCAATATCAATAACATAGTCTGCAGATTTTATGATATCCATGCTGTGCTCAATAACCAAAACAGTATTCCCTTTGTTTACCAATTTTTGTAGTATCTCAATCAGTTTTTTAACATCTTCATAGTGCAGACCTATAGTTGGTTCATCTAACAAGTAGATAGTTTTTTGTAAATGAGATCTATAAAGCTCTGAAGAGATTTTTACACGCTGAGCTTCTCCACCAGAAAGAGTTGTAGCTGACTGTCCAAGTTCAAGGTATCCCAATCCCACATCATCAAGTGATTTTAGTCTGTCAGAAATGGAAGGAATGTCTTCAAAGAACTTTAAAGCCTCCTCGACTGTCATTTTCAAAATATCATGAATATTTTTCTTTTTATAGTGAACCTCCAAAGTCTCTTTCATAAATCTTTTTCCCTTACAAACATCGCAAGGTACATATACTGTTGGCAAAAAGTGCATTTCGACTTCTATCATTCCATTTCCTTGGCATGTCTCACAACGTCCACCTTTCACGTTGAATGAAAATCTATTTGATTTCCATCCTCTCGCACGAGCCTCAGAAGTTTCGGCAAACAAGTCACGAATAAAAGTCCATGCTCCTGTGTATGTTGCAGGGTTTGAACGAGGTGTTCTACCAATCGGTGATTGATCAATTAGAATTGACCTTCCCAAATATTCTGTACCTGTAAAACTTTTACAGTTATATACCTCGGCGCTTCTATATTTTCTTTCAAAACGCGCCTGCAGGTTTCTGTTTAGAATTTCATAAACAAATGAAGACTTTCCTGAGCCAGATACTCCTGTTACTGCCACAAACCTACCAAGAGGGATTTCAACATTCATATTTTTGATATTGAAAATTTTTCCACCTCGAATCTGTATTTCTCCACGAGGCTCTTCCCTTCTTTTTTCTGGAACTTCCACCACTTTGTCTCCACGTAGGTAGTCCAAAGTTACTGAACCTGAAACATTTTTCTTTGCTGTGAGTAATTCCTCCAAGTCCCCCGCTACCACCACATGTCCTCCGTGAATCCCAGCACCTGGCCCAATATCTACAATATAATCTGATGCATATATAGTATCCTCGTCGTGCTCTACAACGATAATAGTATTTCCTAGATTCTTTAAATCAATAAGAGTTTGTATTAGCCTATCGTTGTCCCTAGAGTGAAGTCCAATAGTTGGTTCATCTAAAACATATAAGGCACCCACCAAACCAGAACCTAGTTGTGATGCTAGTCGAATACGCTGTGCTTCTCCACCAGAAAGTGTGTGGGCTCTTCTGTTTAGAGAAAGGTACTCAATACCAACATTTATCATAAACAATAATCGTGACTCTATTTCTTTCATTACAACCTTTGAAATATTCTTCTCTCTTTCTGTAAGTTTAAGACCATCGAGAAATGCAAAAGCATCTTTTATAGACATAGACGTCAAATCTACAATATTTTTCTTTCCAATCATCACATGCAAAGCTTCTTCGCGAAGTCTTGCACCCTTACACTTTGGACATTGTTCATTTCCAAAAAAGTGTCTTGTGCCTAAACCGTTACATTCTGGACATGCTCCGTATGGAGAGTTAAAAGAAAAGAGTCTTGGCTCTACCTCTGGATATGAATAACCATCCTTTGGACACGAAAGCTTTGAAGACATGAAAAATTCTTCAGGAATATAGTCTTTATTTTTTTCTTGTGCCATATCCCGAACGACAATCTTTACTTGTCCATCTGATTCCAAAAGGGCTTTTTCTAAATCTTCTGAAAGTCTTTCTTCGGCACTTTTGCTATCCGTTTTAAAATCTAATAGTGAAATACTGTCCACTAAAACATCGATGGTGTGTCTTTTTGTTTTTGAAAGCTCAACTCTATCACGTAAAGATTTCTTTACACCATCTACAAGAACATGGGAATAGCCTTTTCCTAATAGATCATATAATAGTTGGTAGTACTCACCTTTTCTACCCTTCACTACAGGAGCGTATATTTCTATATATGTAGGTAGAGGGATTTTTGGAGAGCTTTTTCCTGCATCTAATTTCATTTTTGAGATTCTTTCTAAAATGAAATTCTTTATTTCCTCATTTGAAAGTTTTGTTATCTCATCACCACAAACTAAACAGTGTGGGTGACCTATACGAGAATACATAATACGAAGATAGTCGTAGATTTCGGTAATAGTAGCAACTGTTGAACGAGGATTGTTTGATCGGCTTTTTTGATCAATTGAAATAGCCGGCGAAAGACCTTGTATCTCATCTACATCTGGCTTTTGCATCTGTCTTAGAAATTGTCGAGCATATGATGACAGTGATTCAACATATCTTCTTTGTCCTTCTGCAAAAATCGTATCGAAGGCTAGTGATGATTTA
>CAYRHZ010000040.1:0-3847 GCA_964424295.1 uncultured Candidatus Saccharibacteria bacterium
GGAGAGAAAACTATCATATTTGGTATTACACGAGTAATTGCCAAGTCTTCTACAGCTTGATGTGTTCCTCCGTCAGGACCCACAGAAATACCAGCATGTGAGCCTGCAATAACCACAGGCCTGTCGTTATAACAAATTGTTGTTCGTATTTGTTCCCAGTTTCTACCCGGAGAAAACATCGCGTAGCTAGATATAAATGGGATCTTGCCCATTGCTGACATACCAGAAGCAACAGAAGCCAAGTTTTGTTCTGCAATACCTATTTGCACAAACCTCTCTGGAAACTTGTTTGCGAACAAATGCATTTTTGTAGACTCTGTAAGGTCTGCACAAAGACCCACAACCTGTGTATTTTTTTCTCCAGCTTCCAAAAGCCCTTCACCAAAGCCTTGGCGGATAGGAACTTGCTCGACTTTCTTGTCGAAAAGATTTGGATTTAATTTTTGTGAGTCGTTAATCATGTAAATATTATAACTTATTTGAAAACTTTAAACTTTCAAATTTGAATCAAGATCGCGTATAAATTTTAGAAACATGAGAAGCCTTACAAGTAGTAAGGTGACGAATATTTTTAAAATTTAGACGATGAGATTGTTCATAATTTGGAAGTTTTATTCGTGTTCGCCTGTTATCTGGCCTCCTAGTGTACGAAGGTCATGTAATGCAATTTTCGCCTGTTCATCTTTTGGTGGTTCACCAGCGATTTCTGTTCCTGGAGGATTACCGTGCCACTTGAAATCTCGCTCCATAAATGAAACTCCCTTTCCAGGAACTGTTCTTGCCACTATCACAGACGGCCCATCAAAAACTGCTTGTGCTCGCCCTACTGCTTCTACAATAGATGAAAAGTTGTGACCGTCTATCTCCTCTGCATGCCAACCAAAGCTTTCAAACTTATGAACTACAGAGTCTAACGGCATTACATCTTCTGTATAACCATCTATCTGAATATTATTTCTGTCTATTATTGCAATAAGGTTTCCGAGCCTTTCTTTTCCTGCGAGCATTATAGCTTCCCAGTTTTGACCTTCGTCCAATTCTCCATCGCCCAACATACAGTAGAAAAACCTGTCCGATGTCTTACCCTTATCCATTCTGTCCGCTATTGCCATACCTACAGCTTGTGAAAGTCCTGCTCCGAGCGGACCTGAACTAGTTTCAAGTATTGGCAAAAACTCTCTGTGTGGGTGGCCTTGGAGCCTCGAACCAAATTTTCTAAGTGTTAGAAGTTCTTTTACTGGAAAGTAACCTACATGAGCTAGTGTGGAATACAGAACAGGGTTTATGTGACCATTTGAAAGTATGAGTCTGTCTCTCTCTTCCCAAAAAGGATCTTTGGGATTGTGTCTAAGTATATAAAAATAAAGTGCAGTAAAAATATCTGCCATACCGAGAGGTCCTGCAGAGTGACCTGAGCCAGCACTAACAAGCATTTCTATAATAGAAATTCTAATCTCTTTTGCCTTTTCCGTAAGAAGAGCTATTTTTTCGTCAGTGAGATTGTTGATCATTATATTTTAAGGAATTTCGTTGACTTATATTTTTTTAGGAGACTTCACAGGCGGGTAGCCGAGACTTGAGGAAAATCGTACCAACGATTTATCCGTGCTCCTAAAAAATTATAAGGAAAAAGAAATTCTTAACTAAGAGACTCCAAAAACTTAAACTCACCTGCTGGGTTATCAGAATTTAGTATCAATCCTCCTGAAATTATTTTATCTACTCCGAGAGCAACTAGAGTTTCGGCATTTTCTTCTGTAACACCAATATCAATAGCAATTATACTATCAGGATATAGCTTCTGCAATGACTTTATCATTTCAATTGCTGTGTCTTCTAGCTCTACACCGTGTTTACCTAATAAATTACTTCCCATTACTTGTATAAAATCTACTTGGGATACAAAATCTTTTATAGAATCAATATTTGTCGAAGGTTTTAGTGCAACACCAACACCAACTTGTTTTTCTTTGCAGATATCAATAAATTTTTGAAAATCGTTTGTAGCTTCTACATGCGCTACCACAGAAGAGACTCCTGTTTTTATCCAGTCCTCTACAACATTCTCAGGGTGAGCTACCATTAGATGCAATTCTATATCAACCTCCTCCCACTTTGGCCAGCCTTCTTCTTCATTTTTCAGTTTCTCAAAATAATCTGTATCACGTCCATAATACGGCCATGTTTTTACACCAGTAAAAACACCATCTGAAATATCTACTTGTACAAGTTCTGCAAAACCGGCAACCTTTTTTATTTCTTCCTCAAGTTGCTCTTTGCTAGTTGGTATTATTGCTGGAAGTACTTTAGTCATATTGTTCTATTTTTTCAATTCGTCTTATGTGTCTTTCTTCTCCTGAAAAAGCAGTATGAATCCACAGTTCCACCGCTTGTTTTGCTTCTTGAGTTGTTAAAAAATGCGCACCAAGAGAAAGAACGTTTGCGGAGTTGTGTTCGCGAGACAGGGTTAAAATATGTTTTGTTCCGCCATAGAAAACAGCGCACCGAACATTTCTAAATCTGTTAGCCACCATTGCTTCTCCTTGTCCTGAAAATCCCATTATTATTCCCATTGAATTTACCGGATCTTCTGAAACAGCATTTGCTGCAACTGAGATAAAATCTGGATAGTCATCATCATGGTTGTACTCCTGTGGTCCACAGTCATATACCTCAAAATCTTTCTGCGCGAGAAACTCAATGAGCTCCCTCTTCATTTCAAACCCCGCATGATCTGATGCAATATATATTTTCATTTATTTAATACTATTATTTTTTATCCCGACAATTGCAGAATAAGCGGCTCCGAGTATTGATCCTAATATAAACCAGTAAAAAACACATATGACCCAAAATGAATAATCGAATCTAAGCGTCAAAGATAAAGAAAAATAATCAATATATATTGGTATAGTTGAAAGAACGTGAAGATTGAAAAGTCTTATTGCATTAATTACTACCGAATTCATTCCATAAGAAAAACTAAGTAAAAAATTGATTAACGAAGCCATTATTACAAAAGTAATTCCTCCGATTAACCAATATCTTCTTTGTTTCATATGTTTTAATTATAACACGACAAAAACTTTTACAATCTGGATGAAATCCGACGTTGAGGGTTTAGAAATACGAGGAGATGTACAGATAGTACATTGACGAGAATTTTTAAACCCGAAACTAGGAGTTCGCCAGATTTGGAAGTTCTACTTAATAGTACCTCCGGTTTTGATTACATGGTCGATAAGCATGTTGGTATACCCCGCCTCATTATCATACCAAGCCATTACCTTAATTAGGTTTCCACCAACAACGCGTGTCATCTTTAGGTCAGCAATAGAGCCAAAGTGGCTTCCCAGGATGTCTGAAGAAACTAGCTCCTCATCTGTAGCAGAGAAAATCTTTTTCCATCTGTCTGTTTTTGCTTGCTCTCTTAAAACATTATTCACTTCTTCTGCTGTTGTATTTTTCTTTGAAATAAAAGTTACGTCCACAATAGAACCTGCTGGAACCGGTACGCGGATAGAAATACCATCAAAAAGTCCTTCTAGTTTTGTAAATGCTTTTGTTACCGCAATAGCTGCTCCCGTTGAACTTGGAACGATATTTTGTGCTGCAGCTCTTCCCTCACGTAAATCTTTTTTAGATGGACCATCTACGAGTGCTTGGGACGCAGTGTAACCATGCACTGTATTTAGTATCGCTTTTTCAATTCCAAAATTTTCATCAAGTATTGCAATAAGTGGAGATGCCGCATTTGTAGTACAAGATGCATTCGATGTAACATCGCAAGTTCCAAACTTTTCTTCATTTACTCCCATTAGTATTGTTTCTCCTTTTCCTTCACCAC
>CAYRHZ010000041.1:0-3837 GCA_964424295.1 uncultured Candidatus Saccharibacteria bacterium
ACGATCAACCATAATCTCAAGGTGAAGCTCACCCATTCCTGATACGATAGATTCCCCTGTGTCAGTGTTTGATGAGATTACAAAAGTTGGATCTTCGTCAGAAAGTTTCTTAAGAGCCATACCCATTTTCTCCTGATCAGCTTTTGTTTTAGGTTCAATACGTAGAGACACCACTGGTGCTACGAACTTGATAGGGTCTAGAATGATAGGATTGTTTTCATCACATAGCGTGTGAGAAGTCTTTGCAGACTTTAGTCCTACAGCAGCCGCAATTTCACCAGCGAAAACTTTTTTCACCTCTTCACGTTTATCTGCTTGAAGTCTTACAATTCTACCTAGTCTCTCCTTCTCTCCCGTTGTCGCATTGTATATATATGTACCAGCTTCAATACTTCCTGAGTAAACTCTAAAGAATGTTAGCTGTCCTACGAATGGGTCATTTTGAAGTTTGAAAGCTAGCGCTGAAAAAGGTTCTTCGTCAGAAGCTTTTCTAGACATTTCTGCACCTGTTACTGGGTTAACACCGTGAACTGGAGGAAGGTCTAGTGGGCTCGGTAGGTATTCTACAACCGCGTCTAGAACTAGTTGCACTCCTTTGTTTTTAAGAGCTGAACCAGCAAATACAGGAATAATCTTTACAGCAAGAGTGGCCTTTCTTAGAGTTTTCTTTAGCTCTTCCATTGTTGGCTCTTTACCCTCTAGAAACATTTCCATTTGTGCGTCATCTTCACTTACGATTTTCTCGATAAGTTCTGCTCTATATTTTTTAGCTTCTTCAAGATACTCAGCTGGAATTTCTTCTTTTCTAATAGTCATTCCCATGTTTCCTTCAAAGTAAACAGCTTTCATAGTCAAAAGATCAATAACACCCTCGAACTTGTCTTCAAGTCCCATAGGAATCTGCATTCTAACTGCATTTTTGTTTAGTCTGTCTAAAATAGATGCAAATGATCTTTCGAAGGATGCTCCTGTTCTGTCTAGCTTGTTGATGAAACAAATTCTTGGCACATTTCCATCGTCTGCGTATCTCCAGTTTGTTTCAGACTGTGGCTCTACTCCAGCAACTCCGTCGAATACAACAACCGCGCCGTCTAGCACTCGAAGGGATCTTTTTACTTCAGCAGTAAAGTCGATGTGACCCGGTGTATCGATAACATTGAAACGATATTCTGGTTTAGCTCCTTTCACCGCGTATGTTGGGTTCCAGAAACATGTAATAGCCGCAGCTGTAATAGTGATACCACGCTCTCTCTCCTGTTCCATCCAGTCAGTAGTTGTTTCACCATCGTGCACCTCACCTATTTTGTGAGTCATTCCTGTATAGAAAAGTACACGCTCAGACGTAGTAGTTTTACCTGCATCAATGTGAGCAATGATTCCAAAGTTTCGAACTTTATCCAATGTATAATCGCGGTTCATAATGTTGTTAATTTATAAATAATTAAATAAGTAAAGAAAAAAGCCATTAGGCCAATTCAACGAAAACTATATACTAAAACTTCATACGTTGCAATCAAGAAAATCACGTGTTAAAAATGTTAAAGGAGAGACCAATGAACGACACAGGATTGGAAACACAAGTTGAGCCAGTGTGGCTCACGGACGTACAGCAGATCATCGACGTGGGAGGCCCCGTCCGGCCCGGCAAGAAGAAGGGTTCTTACATCCTGGCGACGCCAGTTCAGGTCGTGTTCAAGAATGACACGAAAGAGAGAACTGTCGGTGCCACTGCCGTGATCAAAGACGGCGAATGGTCACAGTCGGTGATGTGCCCCGAGCTCGGCGTCGTGTGGCACAAGATCGACAAGTTCCGCTTCCCTGATTAGGAGCGGTATGCGCTTGGGCGCCGGAGCAATCCGGCGCCCTCTTTTTTATACTGTTTTATCTATTTTTTAATATTTCCAGCTCTCTTTCTAAATCCTCCAGTCTCTCGTGGTCCGACTTGTGGTGCAACAGAGCTTTGTTTACAAAAGGCCAGATAAGTAACCCGACAATTACATCGAAAATAATAATGAGTAGAAACTCAAAATACCAATGCGCAGGGTCTGTAAGTAATTCCCAAAATGTTTCATTCATATGTTAAGTATAACAAATGTATTTAATTTAAATGTGTTAAAATATAATTATTACAATTAATGACTAAATATGAGTATGGAAGGATTTACACCAGAACCAGAAATTTCTAGTGAACCAAAAAAGAGAGAGTTTACCAAAGTAGACCGAGATAAATTGCTGGACATAAATTTGGGAATACTTGCGGATCTTCACAAATTACAAGAAAGTAATCAGCAGAAAAGAATAGACGGTGAATTTACTGGTATGCAGGCCGATGAAAACGAAAAACACATACAAAAAAGAATAGACGAGGTGGAGGCAGAAGTTAAATCCTTAAGAGAAATAGAGCTATAAAATTCTTATGTCTAAGTTTTATAAATCACTTCTCTCAGACTATAAAAAATATGAGTATCCGGAAGTACTATCCATGCAAAAAAATGCTGTTGGTATTAAAAGATATTTATCTACCAGACCTACACTTAGTAAGTTTGTAATTTTATTTTGTTTACTGGTTATTTTCAATTATTTTCTTCAAATAATTATTCAACTGTCAGCACTCTTTAACATCAGTTCAGAGTATATTTTAATTATTAAAAAAATCGTTTTTTAAGCATCCTCAAAACATAATTAAGAAAAAAGCCCCAAAGGGCTCTTTTCTTTTTGTGAGGATTTTTGTTCGAGTTCAAGGCGCAACGTTTCGTTTGTGACCAAAGTGTACATTTAGTACTCTGCGGGAGCAAACGGAACTAGCAACGCAGAAATCGGACAAAAAGACCACAAAAACTACCAGGCGAAGTGGGCGAAGGCCTTATTCGCCTCTGCCATCTTATGAGTATCCTCTCTCTTCTTCACTGCCTTACCTTCATTTTTAGCTGCAAGTAGGATTTCGTCAGCTAGTCTACTTTTCATAGGAGCTCCCTTTCCGTCTCGAGCCGCCTCTATAATCCATTTCATGGCTAGAAAAACTCTTCTTTCTGGTCTTACTTCTCTAGGAATTTGGTAGTTTGCACCTCCAACTCGTCTTGATCTTACTTCTGTAAGTGGTCCTGAGTTTTTAAGAGCTGTTTCAAAAACTTCCATAGGGTCTTCTACTTTTGCTTTTTCTTTTATTTCATCTAGTGCTCCGTATACAATTCCTCTAGCTGTCTCCTTTTGACCTCGGATCATTATGTAGTTGATAAATTTACCAACTTTTTCTGAGTTGTGTACGTGATCTGGACCTACTATATTTCTATTTGTTACTTTTCTTCGCATATTGAATTAATTTTTATTTAGCTTTCTTTGGTCGTTTTGCACCGTATCGTGATCGTCCTTTCATTCTTTTCTCTACTCCTGTTGCGTCTAGCATACCTCGCACAATAGTGTATCGAACTCCAACGTCCTTTACCTTTCCTCCTCTAAGCAATACCACTGAGTGCTCCTGTAGGTTGTGACCCATTCCTGGAATGTAAGCTGTTACTTCAAGACCGTTTGTAAGTCTTACTCTGGCAATCTTTCGAATAGCTGAGTTAGGTTTCTTTGGAGTCTTTGTAGTTACTTTTGTACAAACACCTCTCTTAAAAGGAGCAGGGTAAAATACTGGTCTGTTAGTTAGGTTGTTGAACCCACGAGTAAGAGCCACGGCTCGTGGCTTTTTTCGAAGAGTTGATCTTCTTCTTCTAACTAATTGATTTATCGTTGACATGTAAGGGTTACTCTAATATATCCATACTAAAAACGCAAGTATTTATTCCGTGTATTAAAAACGGCCCGGGGGAACTCTCTCCCCCAAGCCATGTGCGC
>CAYRHZ010000042.1:0-3798 GCA_964424295.1 uncultured Candidatus Saccharibacteria bacterium
AGTATTTTTTTCATTTTGTATAACTTTTTTCAGAAGTATCTTTGTTTGGTTGCAGCCCCTTACCACCAGGGGTACGGGGCTACCACCTACAAAGATTTAAGAATTTCTGAATTTATTCGTGTCTGATAAATTAGTTAATTGGTTCAGGGTATGTGTTTGTGATTCCACAAACTACATTTTCACCTGATGCGATAGTTACAGTTGCTGTTCCATCAGTATTGTCTACTTCAGGAGTTACGTTTCCTGAACATTCCCAAACTCTAGAAAGAGTTCCCTGTGGACCACCTGTTTCACTAAGAGAATATACTCCTGGTGTAATAACCGCAGCTGTAACTCCAGCATTACCCTCAACACCTGAAATTAGTGTTTGTGTACTACTAGCAGTCAAAGTGAAATCTGTATCAAGAGCAACCTGTGGAGGCAAAACTGCTTTAGCTAAAGTTAGTCTAGTTACAACTTCCTCTACTCGTGGTGTACACAAGAAGTTTGGATTGTTTCTGTGTTGTTCAACTCTTAGAGTAATGTTTCCAACCATACTGTCTGTTTGAGCTACGTTACCCATAGTTGCACCGTTACATACAAGTGTATTTCCAACTACAGTCATTGTTCCCGCACACCATTGTAGACCAACATATGTTGTTGCTCCTCCTGGTAGTGGGTTTCCACTTAGTGAATCAGCAAGCGCTAGAGTTGTTGTTCCGTTTAGAACGTTGAACGCAGGTCCTGGAGCAAAGTATAGAGGCTCTAGAACTGGTCCTTGCCAAATGTTATCGCCAGGAATTCCTCCTGATGTTGTTGCAACGTCAGGCCAAGCAGTAAACCAAAGGTTCTGTGCTAGTTCTCCGTCAAACATGTTTCCAGCGTCTTCAACAACGTCTCCTGCATCTGTTTCTGGATCTACAGTTGAAACGTCATCGTTTTTTGTCAAAGTTACATCTGCACAAGCCCAAGCTGGGTTTGAGTCGATGTGAAGAGAAATAGTGTTTTCTCCTTCATCTCCTGGTTTTACGTCATCAAAATCAAAAAATTGATGTGTAGGTCCAAGATTTGTCATTGTCCATGTTCCATCACAAGGTGTTCCAGATGCTGGATAGTGGTTTGGTCCTGGAACAAAATTTGCTTCAGGTTCCCAAAGGAAAATGTTGTCATCTACCTCTGTACAAACCATTTTATTATAATGTTGCTGGCTATCTACTGTTAAATCTATTGCTCCAGCTGTAAATGTATTTCCAGTTGAAGTTTCACTGTCAGAGAAGAATGCTCCTGTAGCTCCCCATGAAAGTGCTGCTACAAAAACTACTACTCCCAAACTCATTATAATTTTTCTATTCATTTTTTAATTAATATTTATTTAGTAATTCTTATAATACTTACTTGATACTTTTTCTTTTTTTCTATAAACCCGACCTATAGCTTTTTATAAACTGTGAAAGCAAAAAAGCTGTCTCTTGTAACGCTTTTAAGACGCAACAAAAAACAGCCCTTTTGAAAACCTCTGACAATTTATTTGAAGAAAAGTAGATAACATCTTTTCTAATAATTTAAGAAACAAAATTTAATATCTTGATAAAATTCAAGATTTGAATATCGTATCACGCTGTTTTTTTGTCAAAACAGTATTATTGAAAAAAGTGTACAAGTTGTGGAGAAGAAGTGTAAAACTACAATAAATCCACGAAAAAACGCTAAAATATCTAGAAAATTGACAAAATCTGTAAAAAATTGAAAAACTCAGAAAGCCTTGACGATAATATTTATTTTATAAAAAACTACACCAATTTCTTGGTGTAGTTTTTTAAACTTTTTCAGAGTTTGAATTTCTTTATTCGAAGTCTGTTGTCTCTCCGTCAAAGTTTACCCAATCAACAAAACTATTTTCTCCAGATGGTCCAGGGTGTCCTACTCGAACTCCCAGGAATGAATCTGTAGATCGTGTTTCTGCGTTTGGATAGTCTGCAATGATATCTGCCCAAGTTCTAGGAGTTGCTCCTGAGAATGGAACTGCTGTGTTTACTCCTACTGGCCAGTTACCTCCAGATTTGTACCACATACCCGCTAGTGCATCTATTGTTGTCCATGTATTTGCAACAACGCCTGTAGGAACCTGAACTAGTCTGTTCTGCCAAGTGTCATTGTTTAATAGGTCAACATTAAAGTGTAGATATGGTGTCTCTGAAGATGCTGATGCATCATATATTCTGTATTTAAGTGATCCAATATCTGCTAGTTTTACATCCTTGTATTTGTAAGTAGCAATGTTGTATCTAGGATTAACACCTGAATCTAGTGTCATTTGTGCCGCTCCTACCCCCATAGGGCCTGTTACCAAGTCATTAGTTCCACCTGTTCCAGAGAACTGGTTTATGGTCATGACTGTATCATTTGTGTCGTTCCAGAACAACCACTTTGAAGGTGTATCTATTACATCCTGTAGAGTTAGTGCTAGGTCATCACCATTTACGATAACTGGTGCTACCCCTGTAAGTGGAGGAAGTGATGAACATAGGAATTGTCCATTGTTTCTAGACTGTACAGCGTAGAAAGAAACGTCTACAACAACTCCGTCTGTTTGTGCAGCGTTGTTGTTTCCAGAACCATTACAAGTAACTCCTGTTCCTCTAACTAGAGGTCCGTTTGTTGCTCCCTCTGTTTTACCCAAACCGTCTTGTGCAACTGGGTTTGGAGTTAATGTTCCGAAACACCATGCCTTTGCCACGTAACTTGTTGAGTCTCCAACAAGTGCTGGGCCAGTTTGTGAGTCTGCTAGTGCAACCCAAGAACCATTAAAAATGCCCCCTGCTGGTCCTGTAAGTTGTGTGATTTGTGATTCACCTACTTCATACACGTTATCTCCGTCATCTTTCCAGAATGAAAAGTTTAGATAAGTCTGAAGTTCACCATTGTCCCCTGATGCAGGACCAACGTCCCCAGCATCAGTTTCAGGATCTACCAAAGTGTTCTCTGGTGTCGCTGTTATATCAGCAGCCATACATGCCCATGCATCATTACTGCCTACGTGTACTGAAATAGTATCTTCTCCAACATCTCCTGGTTTTACATCTTCAAAACTAAAGAAAAGTTGATTTGTAAGATTACTCATTGCCCAAGAGTTTGCAGGACTCGCTACCAAAACTCCTGCGTTGTTTGTAACATAACTCTCGTTATCAATTTGCAAATCGATATCTCCAGCTGTAAATGTATTTCCAGTTGAAGTCTCGCTGTCAGAGAAGAATGCTCCTGTAGCGCCCCATGAAAGTGCTGCTACAAAAACCACTACTCCCAAACTCATTATAATTTTTCTATTCATTTGTATTAAATAATTAACTTTTAATAATGCTAATAATAAATTTCTTGAATAATTTCAAGACTAGAAAGATAGTATCATGCTGTTTTTTGGCAAAACAAAAAAACCTCAGAAATGTGCAGAAGGTGTGGAGAGTTGGTGCAGAAAGCCACTAAAAATCATCTAGAAACTGAAAAATATGGCTAATAGTGAGAAATCGCCACAAAAGCCCAAAGTTCTAGAATCGCTTGACTAAACCTAGTTTGGCAGAGTTACAAAAGTTCTTTCAGTACTTGTCGCGCTGTTGCCTCTTTCATCAGTTATTTTCACAAAGTAATAATATGTTGTGCTAGTAGCGAGTCCGTATATGTTATGTGAGTGTGACAAACTTTTATTATTATTTGAAAGCATTCCTACAGGAGCAGATGTTGCTGGTGAAGATAGACTGTACCAAAGTTGAGAAGTAGAAAGTTTATTTGATGTCCAGAAAACGTATGCACTACTTGCACTTGTAC
>CAYRHZ010000043.1:0-3777 GCA_964424295.1 uncultured Candidatus Saccharibacteria bacterium
CTGCGCATGCAGGGCAGGTAGGCGAACCAAATATAGGCAAACCTTGTTTTAACAGACAAATAGGACTCTGTCCGGGTGTTTGCACAGGAGAAATAGATAAAGAAGGTTACGCAAAACAAATTGAAAACATAAAGCTCTTTTTTGAAGGAAACAAAAAGAAACTACTGAAGAACCTTGAGAAACAAATGCAAAGTTTCGCAAAAGAAAAAAAGTTTGAAGAGGCAAACATTACTAAACGTACATTATTTACACTAAACCATATTCAAGATATATCTCTTATTAAAGAAGACCCAGCCAACAAAGATTACAGTGTGCAAAGCCAGGCTTTGCACAGTTTTAGGATTGAGAGCTACGATATCGCGCATATGTCGGGGCAGAATGTAGTTGGAGTGATGACGGTTATTGAGGATGGTGAAATTAAAAAATCTGATTATAGAAAATTTTCCGCCAAAGGCGGATCCGCCTTTGGCGGAAAAACCGTTTTAGGTAATAGTGGAATTGTAAACGATACAAAAGCACTTTCAGAAGTTTTAGAGAGAAGGCTCGGGCATATAGAATGGAAATTTCCTGACCTTATCGTGGTAGATGGTGGAGTTGCCCAGAAAAACTCTATTTCTAAAATTCTTAAAAATTTAAAATTAGATATCCCCGTTGTTTCAGTGGTTAAGGATGACAGACACAAAGCTAGAGAAATACTTGGAGACAAGAAGTGGTTAAAGTACGAAAAAGATATACTCCTGTCCAACTTTGAGGCGCATAGATACGCAATAGGCTATCATAAAAAATTGAGAGAAAGACTTTAGTGCCTTTGACTAGGCTTGCATTGTGTAGTACAATTCTCGACTGGCGTTCTTTGGAGAAGCGTAAGTCAAACGTTACAACCGTAGATTGGGGGATTGTCTTGTCACAGGAAGCATTGATTCTGATTGGCCCGCCTGCCGTGGGCAAGGGGGCGTTGCTCGAGCGTTTCTCGAGCACTCACTTCACGACCGAGATGTCACATCTCATCAAGGCCAGGATCGCAGCTGACCCTGCTTTCGCGGCCACCGTCAACGAGATCATTTCCGACGGGGGTCTCATCCCCGACGACATGATCAACCCTCTCATGGGCGATTGGCTCATGAAGGTTCCCGCGTTCCACCCCATCATGGTCGACGGCTCCTGCAGAACCAGGGCACAGACTGAGTTCATGGTGGATCAGCTGCTCACCTGGAACTTCGAAGCCGTATTTCTGGTCTTCGAATGCCCCAACGATGATGCGAGCTACTCGAAGCTCTACAAGCTCTGCAACGACCGCCGGGCAAACAGGGTCGAGGAGTATCGGAAGGCGGGAAAGAAGCCCAGACCCGACGACGACCCCGTGACTCACAAGAGGCGTTTCGACGAGTACGTCTCGCAGATCGATCACATCATCTCCTTCATCGCTCACAACGATGCGGCACACGTCGACAGGGCGCGAGGCACCGTGAAATCACCGCCGAAGTTCCATCTCTACTTCATCGACGCGTCCGCCAACAAGGACGGAGTGCTGACACAGGTTTCCCTTCATACCGGGGTGACCTCCGACATGAGCAAGGTGTAGCGCATTTCGACGAGCGCGCGAGGCGGTCCGGAGCAATCCGGCCCGCCTCAATTTTTATATACACAATCTGCAAAGTTTTCCACATTGTTTCTTCATCATATATTTTGTATAGTGATAACTTCGCGCGTACGGATTACGCGCGTTGTTCTTTCAGAAAATTTCTGTCGTACGCAGGAATTTTCGCCAGCTCGAAAGAGCTACAATTTGGGACCTTCGGGTCCAGCAATTTTAAACTCGAGCGCTCGCTAACACGATTTTTCTGCTGAGCGCTTTTGTGTAGATGAATAATGGGATATAATATTTAGAATGCAAACAACTTCTTCAACCAAAAGTTCTTCATACCTATGGGTGATGTTATTTGTAGGAATAATATCAACAACAGTGCTGTTTGTTTTTACTTATGATTCAAAGTTATATCATAGTTTTTATAACCAATTCGACATCTCAGACAAAACTATATTGAATCAAGCAGAGACTCAATTTTTTCCTAAAATTCAGGGCGAGAAAGTTGTTTGCAATGAAGTCAATCCGTCGATTGGTTGCTACAAGAGCGAAGATCAGGCATTGAATGAAATTTACAGCCGAAGAACTCTATTTTCAGGAATAATAATTGCTTTTTTTAATATTATTATTTTACTATTCCTTTGGTTAAGGAGAAAATATTCAAAAAAAGAAAAATTCTTCGCAACACTAATGCTTTTTAGTGGAATTATAATTAGTATATTCTTGTTGCCATTTATTATGTACATCCTGGATCCACATTTGTCATGGTAATGAGATATAATATTTACATATTTTATGCAAACACTTCCAAGCTCACTTAAAATTGGTGTAATACGTGGAGGACTTTCATCAGAGTACGAAAACTCTCTGCTTTCGGGTGCACATGTATTAGAACTCGTTTCGGAAACCCATAGACCAATCGATATTTTTATATCAAAGGATGGCACATGGCATATGCAAGGTATAGAAAAAACTCCTTCTAAGATTTTAAAGAATGTTGATGTTGTTTGGAACGGTTTACATGGGGAATTTGGAGAAGATGGAAAAGTTCAGGAGATTTTAAGCCTGCATGGCGTTAAACAAACTGGTACAGAAAAGTATCCCTCTTCTATAGCAATGAATAGATGGCTTGCAAAAGAACATTTAAAATCTATTGGCATTAAAACCCCAACATACGCTTTAGTTAGGCAAACCGACAATTTGAAAGAAAAATCAAAAGAAATCTTCCTATCGATTCCAAACCCTTTAATAATAAAACCTGTCAGGAGAAATTCTTCATTTGAGACCAAAATTGCTAAAAATTATATAGAGCTTTATGATGCACTCTATAATATTTTGTCTGAAGAGTCAGATGCTTTGGTGGAAGAATATATAAACGGAAAAGTGGCCACAGTCGGGGTTGTTGATCGTTTTAGAGACCATAAAACATACTCTCTACCCGCTGTTGAAGTTTCTCGAGAAAATAGAGACGAGCAAGTATGCCCAGGAAACTTTAGTGCTAAGGAGAAAAAAGATTTAGAACTCTTGGCTTCTCTTGTGCACGAACATTTGGGACTAAAACATTATTCTAGTTCGGATTTCATTGTTTCTCCAAAACGAGGGATTTATTTTATAAATGTAAACACTCTTCCGGAATTACATAAAAACTCAGCTTTTGTAACAGGTTTGAAATCTGTTGGAGCTTCTGTGAAAGATTTTGTGGGACACGTTTTGGGTCTTGCAATAGGGCAGAGCAGATAGATTGTTGAATTGACTTGAAAGACCCTAAACAATATGATGTTTGTTGGACTTAAGGGGGTCCCAATGGCAAAAAAAGCGAAGCGGGGAGCGCTTATCCTCTGCAAGGACGGTAAGCGCAGAACACAACGCCAGATCGACACCAAACGAAACGGCGAGAGATGGCTGGCGCTCAGATACTACGGTGAGCGCCACGAACATAAAGCCGAGCTCAAGTTACTTCGGAGAGACAACCAGATTGCGGTCAACATGATCGCAACTCTTCGGGTTCAGCTGAACGAAGCGCTACACGAGCTCGCAGAACTTCGCAGGAAGAAGTGAGGCCAGAGCCCTCCCAGGGTAAGACAGGCGGACGCACTATACGTGTGTCCGCCTTGAAGTTTACAGGATATTTTGTTAATCTTTTATCTGTACACAAATATTGGGCCCGTAGCTCATCTGGTAGAGCACATCAT
>CAYRHZ010000044.1:0-3653 GCA_964424295.1 uncultured Candidatus Saccharibacteria bacterium
TCCCTTAGTATTAAAAGGAACTCCTGCTGATATAACCACCTTGTCACCCTTTTTAGCTAGTTTTTCTTTTAGACAGTGTTGACTCACTATTTTCTGAACATCTTCAATCGTAGAATATTTTGGAACAATAAGTGGAAGACATCCGAATGATAGGTTTAGTTTTTGAGCGGTTTCTTTGTTTGGAGTAAGTGCAAGAATGTTTGCGTGAGGCTTGTGTCGACTTACCATTCTAGCCGTAAAACCAGAATCTGTTAGAGCAACTATAACTTTTGCTCCGACATCGTGAGATGTTTTTACAACAGAACTTGTAACAGAGTCAGATATTTTTGTATCTCCATTTTGACCAACTCTAACTATCGCTCGCTCTGGGTAATCTTTTTCCATTTCCTTTGCTATGGTTTTCATTACTGTAACAGCTTCAATAGGATAATCCCCTAGTGTAGACTCTTCAGAAAGCATCACAGCGTCTGTACCATCCAAAATAGCGTTCGCAACGTCTGAAACTTCTGCACGAGTCGGGACTGGGCTTTTTATCATAGACTCCATCATTTGTGTAGCTGTAATAACTGGCTTACCAACATTATTACATTTCTTTATCATCATTTTTTGATATCCAGGAACTTTCTCAAAAGGAACCTCAATCGCAAGGTCGCCTCTAGCAATCATTATTCCGTCACATAGAGAAATAATTTCATCAATACAAGCAATAGCTTGTGGAGTTTCTATTTTTGCGATAATCCCCGCCTTGCTCTTTCTTTTGTTCAAAATTTCTCGTAGTTCGATAATGTCAGATGGTCGTCTTACAAAAGATAGTGCAACAAAGTCTACTTCGTTTTTAATTCCAAACTCTAAATCTTTTAAATCTTTATCTGTCAAAGACTTCACAGACAAATCTGAGTCCGGCATGTTTAGACCTCTTCTTCCTTTTATTTCACCGCCAACCAAAACCTTACATACAACATTTTTACCTTTTACATCTAGAACTTCTAGTTTCTTTTTACCGTCATGCATGAATATTATGTGTCCCTTCTTAACCTCTTTTGGAAGTAGTGGATAGTTTACAGAAACTATTGTTTCATCTCCTAGAATATCATCAGTTGTTAGTGTAAACTTCTGACCGATTTTTAGATCCACTGATTCTGTTTTAAAGTTTCCAATTCTGATTTTTGGTCCTCCCAAGTCTTGTAGGATTGCTACTGTATGACCTGTTTTCTTTATAACAGTGCGAAGATTGTCTACCCTGTTTTGGTGTTCAGCAAAATCTCCGTGAGAAAAGTTTAGTCTCATAACGTTCATTCCGCCATTTATCATTTTTTCCAACATTGGAATACTTTCTGTTTTTGGACCTATTGTCGCAACTATTTTTGTTTTCTTCATCCCGTTTGAAATCGGAGATCATTTATTTATTCATGACTCCTCAATTAAATTAATAAACTTATCTGATTTTGGCAATGTTGATCTCCGTGTATATCTTACGGGACTTCATTACTAATTTAAAATAAATAATAAAAACTGCAGTCAAATTAAATTTGAGGGTTTATTGTACTATAAAACACCTTATTTTTCAACATTATTTTGCTTTTACCGATTTGCCTAAAATATCACCCCCATCCCCTAGTTCGTACACATGAACTTGACCTGTTTCAAACTCAACATCACATATTTGAACTTCATCCAAGTTTTCTAGGTGTTTTATTAGAGCACGCAAAGTGTTTCCGTGAGCAACAACCAGAACATTCTTTCCAGACAATAAATCTTTCTTTATATTTTCTTCAAAGTATGGAACTACTCGAGCGTGAACATCTTTTAGAGTTTCTCCTCCTTCAATTTTCACATCCCATCCTCGTCTTATGTTCTGAAACATTTCATCCCCGACTTCTTCCTTTATCTGCCATTTGTTTTTACCAGTGTGAACCCCATAGTGCCTCTCGTTAAGTGCCTTGTGTGGGGTGTGAGCCAAGTGTGTTTTACCAGAGGACTCTTTTATTTTTTCGAAGGTTTCGTGTGTTCTCTTTAGCTCAGAAGTATAAACCGTGTCTATATGTTCTTCCTTAAGTAGTTCTCCGGCCAAAAGGGCTTCGTTGCGACCATCTTCATCTAATGAGATATCTGTCCAACCTGTCCACAACCCAAGTTTATTCCACTCTGACTTTCCATGTCTAATTAAAAATAATTTTGCCATATTATTTATTTATCTTGAAAGTATTTTTTCCAAGGTACACCGCTTTTTTTCCAAGTGATTCTTCGACTCTCAAGAGTTGATTATATTTAGCAACTCGGTCAGATCGACAAAGTGAACCTGTTTTGATTTGCCCAGCTCCTAGACCAACAGCAAAATCTGAAATAGTTGAGTCTTCTGTTTCTCCTGATCGGTGAGAAATAATTGAATTAAATCCAGCATTTCTAGCCATTTGGATTGCGTCGATTGTTTCAGAAACTGAACCGATTTGGTTTAGTTTTATTAGAATAGAGTTACCTGCCTTTCCATCGATTCCCATTTTTAGTCGTGTTATGTTTGTAACAAACAAATCATCTCCGACTATTTGCACCTTACTTCCAAGTGTTTTTGTCATTAGCTTGTAACCTTCCCAGTCATCCTCAGAAAGACCATCTTCGATAGAAACGATTGGATATTTTTTAACCCAATCAGCGTAGAAAGAAACCATTTGTTCTGAAGTCAAAGTCTTTCCTTCTGTCTTAAGAACATACTTTCCATCTTTATAAAACTCACTTGCTGCAGCGTCTATTGCAATACCTATTTCACTTCCCGCTTTGTAGCCAGCGTTTTTTACTGCTTCCAATATAACCTCAATTGCCGCTTCATTACTTGGAAGTGTTGGCGCATATCCTCCCTCGTCTCCCACTGTCGTATTTAGTTTTCTAGCTTTCAAAATTTTCTTTAACTCGTGAAAAATTTCAGAACCCCATTGTAAAGCCTGACTGAAAGATTTTGCCCCAACTGGCATTATCATAAACTCTTGTAGATCTGTAGAATTTTCTGCATGAGCTCCGCCGTTTAGAATGTTCATCATAGGTACAGGCATCAGAATATTTTTTGTTTTTGAAATATCTTTAAAGTATTTCCAAAGTGGCTTTTTCTCACAAACACTTGCTGCTTTTGCAAAGGCCAATGATACGCCGAGAACCGCGTTTGCACCTAGTTTAGTTTTATTAGCTGTACCGTCTAGTTTCAAAAGCATATTATCTAAACTCCTTTGATCAAAAGACTTACCTTTCAACGCTTTTAAAATAGTAGTGTTTACATTTCCCACTGCTTTCAAGACCCCCTTTCCTCCGTATCTTTTTTTATCACCGTCGCGCAATTCACAAGCTTCATGACTACCAGTAGAAGCTCCAGATGGCACAGCTGCTCTACCGAAAGAGCCGTTACTTAAATACAAATCTACTTCAACAGTAGGATTACCTCGTGAATCAAGAATCTCTCTTCCAACAATTTTAGATATTTTGTGCATAGAATTTTATAATTACTGTATTAAAGCAAGAATTATACAGGATTTAAATCATTATTGCTAGAAATTTACTGCCGTGATGATTTGTTAAAATAGTTATTTTCTGGTATATTCACTTAGTTAATTGATGCGCGCATAGCTCAGTTGGCTAGAGCAATCGACTGATACTCGGTAGGTCCCAGG
>CAYRHZ010000045.1:0-3588 GCA_964424295.1 uncultured Candidatus Saccharibacteria bacterium
TGGTACTAGATGATCAAAGCCTAACTAGTGCAACTACTGGTATGAAAAATTTTAAGGGTGTTTACTTTTTAGAAGAAAAAGAGCTTACTGACCCGAAATTCTTTCTTGAGGCAAAATTTACAAATGATGCAAAAGATTACCACTCTGTAGACTATAATGTAGGTAATTATTTTGATTTAGACTATTTGAAACTCAAAAATTTTGGTAAAAATGTCTATATATATAGACGTATATAGTTATTTTTAATATATGTATGTCTATGGTAGACTTTAGGTAAATCTCATATTTATGAAAATAGCAGTAATCGGAGCAGGAATATATGGTTGCCACATAGCGCTCAAACTATCTGAGGCTGGTTTTAGTGTAGATCTTATCGAGAGAGAATCGGACATAATGAAAATAACTACAGATATCAGCCTGCGTGCCCATTCAGGATATTTTTATGGCAGAAGCCCTGAAACAATGATTGCCTGTAACAAAAACTCAAAATTATTTTTAAAAGAATACCCGAATTCACTTTTTGATCATGACAAACACTATTACATTATTGCAAAAAATGGGAGCAAAATTACAGGTAAAGAATATCTTGCTACTTTAGACAAATATAAACTGCCGTATAAAAAAACCAAAGTTCCATTAATTAACCCTGATTTTGTTGATGTCGCTATAGAGGTGGAGGAATTATCATATGACCCAAATCTACTAAGAGAAGAAGTTCGAGCAAAACTTAAAAAAAGCAAGGTTAATTTAATACTAAACACAGATGTAAGTGATCTGCCTTTTAGAGAATATGATCTTAGAATTATTTCTGGCTATGCTAGTAATAATGACATTTCTAGAGCAATAACAGGAAAGACCATACAGGAATACGAATACAGATTTTGCGAGAAAGTAATTGTTAAACTGCCAAAAGAGTTCTATAAGAAGAACTTTGTTATTTTGGACGGTCCTTTTTTTCAGATCGATCCATACGGCAAATCAGAAGATTACTTTGCACTTAGTCATTTCCAGTATTCTATACACTCAAGGCACGAAGGTAATTTCTTTGATATTGATAAAAAAAAGAGAAGTTTGCTAGGTAAAGGAATAGTGAAAAAACCAAGTATTACAAACGGCAAAGATATTATAAGAGAAATCAGCAAACATATCCCTGGAGTCAAGAAGGCTAAAATTGTTGGTTCTATTTTCGCCGTAAAACCAGTAATCCCTAATGAACCCACAGATTCTAGGCAGGTTGTAATGAAAAGTATAGAGAAGGATACAATTGCCGTACTATCTGGAAAAGTATCGGGATGTATTGAGGCCGCAGAAGCTTCAGTAAAATATGCAAAAAAACTAAAATCTGTTATAAATTTCTTCTAAGACACCTACGCAAGTAACGGCAATTTTATTGTTTGAATCAATATAATCTTTATTTACCGAGTATTTATTTAAAAATAGACTTAATTCTGACCTTAAGGTAGATATTTCTGGTTTGCACATTAAATCACCATTTTTATCAAAAAGCTCATCATTGTTCCAGAGGTATTTCCCATCATGGGCCACAAACTCAAATTTTCTTATTTTTTCTTGTTGATTTTGTTCCAACAAAACAACCGAGGCCTTAGTGTCCTTAAAATCAACTTCTAGTTTTTTAGTATCTTTATTATAAATTACCTGAATTGGCTCCCCAAAAAGTTTTATTAGTATAGACATTTCGTGTATGAACGTATCTAAAAACAAGTCTTTTGATGAAGTTGGGTCCGAAGTTGTTCTTAAAGTTTTAGTTGCAATTACTTCTGCAACTTTTTCATTTTTAGCAATATTTAAAAGGTGTTTGAAGCATTCATGATATAGAAATATTAATCCGACCATAAATTCTACCTTGTTTTCATTTGCGGCCTCTATAAGTCCTTCAGCCGTTTCCAAGGAATTCGTTATTGGCTTTTCAACATAAATCCTTTTACCGGCATTTACGAACCCCATACAAACATCATAGTGGGTAGACATTGGTGTGACTACAAAAACTGATTCTACAGACTCATCATCTCTAATATCATTTATCTGGTATGTAAAAGAAACATCTGGATAAGTTTGGGATATAAATTCCTCTTTTGCCAAATCTTTATTGTGTAACAAAACAACTACGTCATTTCCAAGCCCGACTAGCTCTCTTAGAATATTATTCCCCCATTTACCAAGTCCAATTAAAGCTACTTTTTTCATTTGTTTTTCAAGTAATTTTCTTTTGCCTTAGAGTACATTTCCATAAACTGTTTTATGGTTACATTTAAATCATACCTTGATGAAAACTCGAAAGAATTCTTTGCCATTATATTTCTTAAGTCCCTATCCTCGTCTAGTTTTTTTACATACTTAAATAGAGACTCTTCATCAAATACTTCATATAAATAGCCATTAAACCCTTCTTTTACTATTTCGTTACAACCACCAACATTGGTAGAAACTATAGGTAGCCCAAAATGCGCTGCCTCGACAAATACATTAGGAAATCCTTCCTCTAGAGAAGCAGAAACATATATACTTGCCTTTTTAAACTCATCATAAATAGGTTGCCCAAAAAGTCTTCCAGTAAATTTAACTTTGGAATCAACTCCCAAATCTTTTGCGAATTTTTTAACTACTTCTGTTTCCTCCCCTTCTCCAATAATCACAAGTTTTGAATTTGGATTATTTAGCTCCTTGAATGCCTTTATAATAAGGGGTAATCTTTTGTGAGGAATAAATCTACTTGCAGTTACTATCACAAATTCGTCCTCTGGCTTTGATTCAACAAACCCGCCAGTAGGCAAATCCATAGAATTGTAAATAACAAAAACATCCTTTTTATAACCAACAAGTTCTTTCACGTCTCGCGCCCTACTTTCTGATGGTGTCCAAATAGCGTCAAAATAAGATAAGCCCTTTCTTTCTATTTTCCATAAGAAACGCGCCAGTCTTGATTCTTTATAAAGCTCATCTAAATTTGAATTTCTCATTTTAAATGAAGAAAGAGTCTCCCACACCCATTCTCCACCATACTTTGTTATTGATGGAACTCCCATTTTATTTGATATAAATCCAACAAAAAAAGAAAGTGTTGCGACATTGTTAGAGTGAACGATTTCAGGTTTTTCTTTATTCAAAACCCACAAATAAAAAAATGGAAAAACAATAGGTCTGATAATTTTATCAATTGGTGTTCCAGTATATCTCCATGGGTACCTATAAACCGGGTAGCCATCGGGAGATTTTTTCTCAAACTTATCGCCCATTGTAACCACTACTGGTTTATCTCCATTTTTTAAAAGGACTCTACATAGGTGAAATCCTTGAGTGGCTGGTCCTCCAACTACTGGGGGGAAAATTGGGGCGTATATGAGTATTTTCATAAGGCTTTTAGTATATAGTATCAAGCTATATTATCAAATACATCCAGCATCTTTTTTGAAACTCGATTCCAATCATATCTCTCAAAAACTATTTTTTTAGCATTTATAACAATCTTATCCCTCAAGACCCTATCTCCCAAAATAAAACTCACTTCTTTAGCGATACTCTGAGGATTATCTACTGCACAGAATACTCCAGTCTCCTTGTCACTCAAAA
>CAYRHZ010000046.1:0-3426 GCA_964424295.1 uncultured Candidatus Saccharibacteria bacterium
CATATCAATCTACAATCGCAGTGGGTTCGGGACAAGTTTTTGGAAAGGGAATTGGATACGGCACACAGTCAAAACTTCAGTTTTTACCAGAGTACCAAACTGACTTTATTTTTTCTGCATTTGCAGAAGAATGGGGATTCTTTGGGGTCACTCTACTTTTGCTTTTATACGGCATAGCACTATGGAGGATACTAAAAATTTCATTTAAGGGTGGTAGTAATTTTGAAATACTTTTTGGACTGGGCTTAGCAATACTTTTTATTGTTCACTCAATCATTCATATCGGTATGAACATTGGACTCCTACCTGTTACAGGAAACACATTGCCATTTATGAGCTATGGAGGAAGTCATTTGCTTTCAGAATTCTTGGGACTTGGAATACTTATGGGGATGAGAAGGTCTAGTAGAGCTGTGCACAAAGATGTAGCATCCAACGAGATGGTTGGCGTCTAAACTTCCAAATCTGGCGAACTCCTAGTCTCGTATTTGAAAATGTTCGTCACCTTACTACTTGTAAGGCTTCTCATATTTTCAAATTCTCAACGTCGGATTTCATCCAGATTATGAAAGTTTTAAAAATTTCGTTGACTCATAACTATTTTAGAGACTTCGGAAGCGGGTGAGAAGTGATGTTATCACTTTGCAAGACCTTGAGTACGTAGTCGTGCGAAAGGTGTACAGCTCCTGTAAGGAGGCCGAGACTTGAGGAAAATCGTACCAATGATTTATCCGTGCTCTAAAATAGTTATGAGGAGGAAGAGATTTATTTATACAAGGACAAAGTTTTTTTGATCATTTGTTCTACAGAAAATTCCTTCTCAATCTTTTGTTGTAGTTTTTTGCCGTATTCAGTTCTTACTTTTGGATTTGCTATTAAGTACTCCAAGTCTTTTTGTATTTCTCTTTCGTCACCTTTTCTATTAAGTAATCCATTCTTTCCATCATCGATAATGTCAGGTATTCCACCTATATCACTGGAAATAATAGGTAAACCAGCTTGTCCTGCTTCTAAAATACTGTAGGGGAGCCCTTCTTTTATTGATGTTAGGGTAAATATATCAAATGCCTTTAGATATAGGTTTGCTATATCTATAAAACCTACAAGGAAAATTTTCTTCTGCATGCCGGTTCTCATTATTAGTTCTTCTAGATTTTTTCTTTCTTCACCTTCACCAATCACAAAAAAGACAAAAGGAGCTGTTACTTTAGACAGTGCGTTTATAATATGTTTCAAACCTTTATTTTTATGCAGTTCAGATAAAGTACCTATCCACATTGTTTTGTCCGTAATGTGATCCGACAACCCTTTTGTTCTAGCAATTAATGCGTTTCGGACAATAGACTTTTCTATAAAATTAATTTTCTCAATACCATTTCTAATCAGTGCAATTTTATTCTCTCTTATAAACGGCATATTTAGGGCCTGAGTTTTTTCGTTTTTAGCTATGACTATTGTTTTATTGCACAGTAAAACTGTTATGTATGAAAATAGATAAATAAGTGCTTTTGAAAAAATATTTCTATTTTCGTTAAATGCCCAACCGTGTGCAGTTTGAATAATTTTAGGCACTAAAAGTATTCTTCCAATTACCGCACCAAGACCGCTTGCCTTGGGGCTGTTTAGGTGTAATATGTCGGGCTTTTCTTTGAGAATAATTCTATATAGCTCCCAGAAGTTTATGATTTCTGCGACAATAGAAATGTCTCTTTTTAGGCTGGTAATTTCATAGACTTTTATGCCTACATTTTCCAGTTTATCTTTCAAGGTTTTTCCCATGCCGGTTATTACTACCACATCATATTTTTCTTTTGGTAGGGAACTTGCAATTGCAAAGAGATATTTTTGTGCTCCTCCCCAGTTTCCCTTGGTAATTATGAAACAAATTTTCTTTTTCATTTGTAGTTGATTATTGTTAAATTTTAGCATAGTATTGTTTACATTACATATACCGTTATGAGCATTCTCCCTAAAAAAGAAGCCCTTATACTATTTATAGGCGACATACTTTTCTTTACTTTTTCACTGTGGTTGTCGCTATGTTTGCGTTTTGGTGAATTGCCGACATGGGAAAAGTTTTCAGTTCACATAGTTCCTTTCTCTATACTCTTTGCTTTGTGGGTTTTGGTTTATTTTATTGCAGGACTATACGAGAAGCATACTCTGATTTTAAAGAGTAAGCTTCCTAATATTATCTTTAACGCTCAGTTAATAAACAGTATTTTTGCAATAGTATTTTTCTACATCATACAAGTGTTCGGCATCGCACCAAAGACTATCTTGTTCATATATTTGGTAGTTTCATTTTTTGCAATTTTGTTTTGGAGGTTATATGGGGGGAATATTTTTGGAAGCAACCAGCACTACTTATTGGTGCAGGAGAGGAGATGAAAGAGCTCTTGGCAGAAGTAAATGGCAATAGTAGATACGATCTGCATTTCGTATCCTCTATAGATGTACACAACTTTGACTCTATAAACATACAGGACGATGTTGTGACTATGGTTTATGCAAATGATATTAAAATCGTTGCTGTAGATTTTTCACACGAAAAGATTGCGCCACTATTACCTCATCTTTATAATCTCATCTTTTCAAAAGTTAAATTTATTGACTCACACAAAATATATGAGGATATTTTTGACAGAATACCTCTTTCTCTAGTTACTTATTCTTGGTTCTTGGAAAATATATCTATATCTCCAAACTATACTTATGACTTTCTAAAAAGAGCTATGGATATTACACTTTCAATAATTTTAGGTATAGTTTCTCTCGTTTTTTATCCTTTTGTTTATCTAGCAATAAAAATAAATGATGGTGGCAAGGTTTTTATCAAGCAAGAAAGAGTTGGTAAGGACGGGAAAAATTTTAAACTGTATAAGTTTAGAACATACATGTTTGACGAGGTTTCAATTCACGGAAGGGAAGAAAATAAAATAACATCCGTTGGAGTATTTCTTCGCAAGAGTCGTATAGATGAACTTCCCCAGCTTTGGAACGTTCTAATGGGGGATATATCGCTTATTGGTCCTAGACCAGAGTTACCATCTGGAGTTGCTATATATGATAAAGAGATTCCTTATTATAATATTCGTCACCTCATAAAGCCTGGACTTTCTGGTTGGGCACAAACACACCAAGACCTTCATCCTCATCACGGTCCGGAAGTAAATCTGACCAAGGAAAAACTTACTTATGACATCTATTATATTAAGAACAGATCATTTTGGTTGGATATTAAAATTGCTTTAAAAACTATAAAGTCGCTTCTTTCTAGAACTGGTATTTAGTGTGGATAACCAACCTTGACTTTTCAAGATATGTTAGTATATTGTTAGTTTAGAAACCGTTCGTTCCACGTAACACAGTCATCAATGCTTAAGTGCCCATGAGGGCGAAGGGAGGCATCATGTCGTTCCGATC
>CAYRHZ010000047.1:0-3357 GCA_964424295.1 uncultured Candidatus Saccharibacteria bacterium
TAGAGCAATTCTTTTGTAAAGAATAGGTCGTCAGTTCGAGCCTGACAGGTGGCTCACTAAAGAACGCCGAATGGCGTTTTTTCTGTGAGCCACCTGTCAGAAGAAAGGGGGTCGGGAAAACATTTGTTTTCCCGTGGAGGAAGGATTGGGAAAACCATGGGTGTCCCAGGAGACAAGGTGGCTCCAATAAAAAATCCCCTATAGGGGATTTTTTATTTATCTTCTGAAAGTCTCTCTAGAAAGTTTGAAACTGAGCCATCTGCTCGAAGTAGTCTTCTGCCTCTAAACTCATTGCTAGAATTGTAGTATCTTCTGGCAACGTAGTCCTTAGACTTGATCAAAAATTCGTATAGAAGTGATGGAAGAAAATCAAAAAAGAAAATATGTGTTACTCTCTTTAGGTAGTTATATCTCAAGTATAGACCTTGGAACAGGTTTCCAATAAAATAATCTCCTTTTGCAAAAATCCTATTTAGGAAAGATATCCCCCCAAATTTGTTCTCAATAACCTTTAAAATTATTAGAGATATTAAAACTATGAAAGAGACTATAAATGATATTAATGTCATAGGTTGTTACTCTGAAACAGAGTATCGAACGAAACGAGACAATTCTATCTTTTCACCAAATTTCTGTGTTGCTGATTCAAGTAAGTTTTTAATAGTAACTTCTGGGTTTTTTATGAATGCTTGTTCTAGAAGAGCTGACTCTGGTTCTTCTCCAGCATCCTCCAGCTTAACAAACTTTGGGTTAGTAGCTGTTACATGCATAGCGATATCTCGTGCCAAAGCCTTAAATTCATCGTTTTTAGCAACGAAATCTGTTTCACATAGAAGTTCCAGCATAACACCAGTAGTGCCTGTAGCATGAACGTATGTAGATATAAAACCAGCACCTAGAGTTCTATCGCTTTTCTTACTTGCGATTTCTGCACTTTTCTCTAGAAGGAGAGCTGTTGCTTTGTCCATATCTCCCCCAGTTTCCTCTAGAGCCTTCTTACATTGCATAACAGAAACACCTGTTTTGTCTCGTAATTCCTTTACTTGTTCTGTTGTAATTTCAGTCATAAAAATATACTAAATAATTAATACCGCCACAGGTATTAATTATACAGTAGGAGTAGTTTTTTTCAACTGACCGTCTTTATAGCTTTCTGCTATCTTCTTTAGGAAAAATTCAATACTAGTTCTTGAAGAATCATTTCCAGGAATCGGGAAATCAACTTCATTTAGACTGTTGTCTGTTCCACAAACAGCGATAACAGGAATTCCCATAACTTTTGCTTCTTTTAGGGCAATTGATTCTTTCTTACTATCAACGATAAATACAGCATCTGGAAGTCTCTTCATAACTGAAAGACCAAAGAAGAAAGTTCTTAGTTTTTCAATTTCTCTGTCAATAAGTAGTCTTTCTTTCTTAGTGTATTTTACAAGCTCTCCTTTTTCTTTTTGTGAAACTAGAGACTCTAGCTTATCCACTCTCTTTCTGATTTCAGGGAAGTTAGTCAAAGTGCCTCCAATAAATCTTCCTGCTACGTAAGGCATGTTTACACTCTCTGCAACAGAAGTAATAGCTGCTTTAGCTTCACTTTTTGCACTTACAAAAAGAATAGATGCGTTTCTAGACCCTAGTTCTGATACAAATTCTAGTGCTGTATTTAGAGAATCTTTTGTCTTCTCTAGATCGAAAATTTCAATATTGTTTTTAACTCCGAAAATAAAAGGTTTAGTAGATGGATGTCGTCTTGATTTGATGAAACCGAAGTGTGCGCCTGCAGAAAATAGGCCCTCAACTAGAGCTTCTCCTGCGTTTGTAGAATTACTTGTTTTTGTCATACGTGGGGAATATCTTAACAGAAAGGGCTCCTTTACGCAACCCTTAACAGATTACTCATCTTCATCTCCTCCGCCTGAGGATGTACCATCAAAACCAGCCATAGCCTCCACAATAGGCTCTATGCCACCGGCAAGGATCTTCTCAATATTGTGCCAATTTTGCCTTATGCGGTGGTCTGTTATTCGGTCCTGTAGGATATTGTAAGTTCGTATCTTTTCTGACCTATCTGCTGTTCCCACTTGGGACTTTCTATCTGCAGAATACTTGGCAGACTCCTCTTCGTCTTTAAGCATCTGAAGTTTTGCGGTCAAAATAGACATTGCCGCCTCTCTGTTTTTTAGCTGACTTCTTTGTGAGGTAGAACGAACGTCGAGCCCAGTTGCTTTGTGAATAATTCTCACAGCAGTTTCCACCTTGTTAACATTTTGTCCCCCAGCTCCACCAGAACGTGAAGTTTCAATTTCAATGTCTGCAGGTTTTATCTCAATAGTAGTTTTCTTTCGTATAGGTAGTACCGCAACTGTTGCTGTAGAAGTATGCACTCTGCCCATTTTCTCTGTGGCAGGAACTCTCTGAACTCTGTGAACCCCTGTTTCAAATCGTAGCTGTTTATACACATCCTTCCCTCGTATCTCGAAAGAAGCTTCTTTATACCCGCCCACAGCACTCCTAGATTCATCCAGCGCTTCCACTTTCCACCCATTGTTTTCAGCGTATCTGATGTACATATGTGCCAGTTCTTCTGCAAAAATAGAGGCTTCTTCCCCTCCAGCACCAGCACGAACCTCGAGAATAATTTCATTTGGGAACTCCTCTGCTTTTTCCTCTTCTTTTACTATTTCCTCCATCTGCTTCATAATCTCTTCTTTTTGAGACCTCAAAGACTCCAACTCTGAACTAGCCAGCTCTTTTAGAGCTGGATCTGTATCTATCATTTTTTGAGTTGCCTCTTCTTCTTTTTCGAGCCTTTTATAACTTTCAGCAAGGTAAGAGGTTTTTGAATTTTGTAAAAATTTTTCTAAGTCCATTGTGTTTAGTATAGCAAAAAAGCGAGTTTGACTCGCCCTTTTGTAAATTATTTACTTAGCTACTTTCTTAGTTTTAGCTGCAGCGATTTTATTTTTAAATCTCTCAACTCTTCCGGCTGTGTCTAGAATCTTCTCATTTCCAGTATAAAATGGGTGTGATGCACTTGAGATTTCAAGTCTGTAGATAGGATATTCCTTTCCATCCTTTGCCTTTCCAGTCTCCTCAGTTTTTACAGTAGAAGAAATAACGAACTCTGATCCGTTTGAGTTATCGATAAATAGTACTGGTCTATAGTTGTCTGGGTGAATTTCTTTTTTCATTGCTTGGATACTCTACCAAAAACCCCGTATTTTGGCAACCGTGCGGAGCCGAGCGGTCATCGTATGATGGCAACCGTGCGGAGCCGAGCGGTGGTCGCATGACCGCAAACTTACACCCTACATTACCTGTTTGGTTATCTCCGGCTCTAGGGGCATTTTCTTTCCGTCTTTT
>CAYRHZ010000048.1:0-3183 GCA_964424295.1 uncultured Candidatus Saccharibacteria bacterium
CAGTTGGAACTGGAAGTGCTTCAAGTGCAAGTAATTCTGTAACACCAGCAACAGTTCCAGATGCACCAACAATTGGAACAGCAACATTTGGTAACGGTGAAGCAACAATTACATTTAGTGCACCTGTATCAAACGGAGGTTCTGCGATTACTTCGTACACAGTAACTTCTTCACCAGGAGGTTTTACAGGAACAGGAGGAACATCACCAATAACAGTGACTGGTTTAACAAACGGAGTCTCATATACATTTACAGTAACAGCGACAAATGCAGTTGGAACTGGAAGTGCTTCAAGTGCAAGTAATTCTGTAACACCAGCAACAGTACCTGACGCTCCAACTAATGTTGCTGGATCAATTGGAGATACAATTGCTTATGTATCTTGGTCTGCTCCAGCTTCAAATGGTGGTTCAGCTATAACATATTACACTGTAACATCTAATGTTGGTGGACATTCAACTTCTACTGCAAACACATCAGCTGTTGTTACTGGGCTAACAAACGGAGTTACTTACACATTTACAGTGACTGCAACTAACGCTATTGGTACCAGTACTTCTTCGGGAACAAGTAATGGAGTTACACCGGCAAGTGTTCCAGGAGCGCCAACTAACTTAGCTGCAACTGTGCAAGATAGTAGTATTGATCTTTCTTGGACTGCGCCAGCTTCAAACGGAGGATCTTCAATTACTGATTATGTTATTGAATATAAACTTACAAGTGGAGGAACTTGGTCAGTATTTACAGATGGAGTTGGAACATCTCCAGCAACAACTGTGACAAGTCTATCAAATGATAATTCATACGATTTCCGTGTGTCAGCAAAAAATATTGTTGGCACAGGCGCAGTTTCCACCGAGGTTAGTGCTACTCCCGGTTCTCCAGCCCAAGTAATTATTCAAAGCTTTACAAATTTGTCTGTCCCTACTATTTCAACTGCAGTTAGAATAACTAACGAAGGAGGAATTGCTTACGAATATCAGTACACATGGTGTGTGACGGATTCTGTAATAAACACTTGTGGAGGCGGAAATGATATTTTTAGCTCTACTGCTGCAAGATTAATTTCAGCTGGAGCAAACTTTGATACAACACTTAATTCAACAGTTTCTACTCCAGGGGATTATTACTTCCATTTGAATGTAAATTTTGGTTCTGACTCATCAACTGCAAATCAATCCTTTACTGCGGTTTCAGGAACAGGCACAGCACCCGATGCGCCAACTATTGGTACTGCAACAGTTGGTGATGGTCAGGCGACAATAAACTTTAGTGCGCCTGGAAATAATGGAGGCGGAGCAATTAGTTACTACACAGTATATTCAAGTTTGGGAAGCTTCACTTCTTATGGAGCATCTACTCCAATAGTTATTTCAGGACTAACAAATGGACAAGCATATACGTTCACAGTCACAGCAACAAATGCATTCGGTACTAGTACACCTTCATCTGCGTCAAATTCAGTTACTCCAACTGCCGTTTCCTCTGGAGGTGGAGGGGGCGGTGGTGGTGGAGGAGGTGGAGGGGGCGGTGGTGGAGCTATCGCACCAACCATATCTCCAGTCACACAGCTCACAGGGCTTTCAAAGTTAGCTGACTTAAACGGTGATGGAAAGGTTAATTCTGTCGATTTCTCTATACTACTAGCATTTTGGAAGACAAAACCTCCATTTAAAAATAGTTATGTTGATATAAACAAAGATGGTAAAGTTGATTCAGTAGATTTCTCTATCATGTTATATAACTGGGATAAAAAATAAAACATGAAAAAAACTTTAAGTAAAAAACACTTGGTTTTTCTCTCGACTATTCTGGTACTTTTACCAGCATTTGTTAGTGCGGCAAGTATAAGTATAGAAGCTAGATCACAAGAAATATATGTAGGGGACACCATAGTATTAAATGTGGTCATGGATACTGAAAAGGCAATGATAAATTTAGTGGAGGGTAGTTTGAAAATTGAAGTTAAAGAGGGAGTGGCAAGCATCTCTGATTTGGTTATATCTGGATCACCACTATCACTTTGGCCAGTAAGACCAACACTTTCAAAAGAAGGAAATAATATAACCTTTGTAGGAGGAACACCAAACGGTTTTAATTCTAAAGAAGCTATACTTTTTAAAATAGTTTTAGTTGCAAAAAAACCTGGAAAAGTAACCATAGGTCCTTTTGGGTTTAAGGCATATATTAATGATGGAAAGGGAACTCTGGCAAATGTTGAATCAGGGTTTGTTGATATATCGATTTTGGAACCGGTTAAAAATTATAAGCCTATAAATGATTGGTCCGAGGTTGTACTAGACGACACTACTCCTCCTGAGCCATTTACCATAAGCATAGGTAGTGACTCTTCTGTGTTTGATAATCAAACATTCATTACTTTTAATGCGGTGGATACAGGTTCTGGCATGGACTATTATGAAGTTAAAGAGGGTAGTTTAGAAAAAATTAGAAGCTCCAATACATACGTACTCAGAGAACAGGGCAAGGAACAGAAGATAGTGGTGAGTGCGTATGATAAAGCTGGAAATGTAAGAATGGTGGATTTTAATTCTAAAAAAGATTCGAAAGAATTAATTGTTATGTTTATTTTTGCTTTGGCGATATTCACTGGGATATTTTTTACTGTTAGAATGATTGTTAACAATTCAAATAAGAATAAATAAACATGAGAACAATAAACCCATCTACTAATATTAAGAATTCAAGTATTCTTTGCTTAAGTTTTATTGTTTTGCTGTTAGTTGGGTTTTTCCCTAGATCAATTTTTGCTGCGGCTCTTTTCATTTCTCCAAGTAGTTCTTCGGTCACATCTGGCAATATTTTTACAGTAAATGTAATAGTAAACACTGAAGGTCAGAGCATTAATACTAGTGACGCAATAATTCAGTTTCCAACTGATATTTTGCAAGTAGTATCCGTGTCTAAGGGTTCCTCGATTTTCTCACTATGGGTTGAGGATCCGAATTTTTCAAATACAACAGGACAAATATCATTTAATGGAGGCATAGCAAACCCAGGGTATTTAGGAAATTACGGCCAATTGGTTTCAATTACATTCCAGGCAAAAAAAGCAGGTAGCGCCTCTATTCTATTTTCAGATTCTTCTGTACGGGCAAATGATGGACTTGGAACTGATGTTTTGTCTACAAAAGTAGGGGCTAAATTTACTATAACCGCACC
>CAYRHZ010000049.1:0-3164 GCA_964424295.1 uncultured Candidatus Saccharibacteria bacterium
GCGCCAATGACTCCGTTTTTCAGTGAATACATGTACCAGAAACTAAGAACAAGTGAAGATGTAGAGAGCGTTCATTTAGAAAGCTGGCCGAAAGGAGGAGATGTAGACACCGAATTAATAGAGAGCATGCAAAGTGTCCGAGAAGTTGTAACTACTGTACTACAGCTAAGACAAAAATCTGGTCACAAAGTAAGGCAACCTTTGTCTCTACTTCAAGTTCCGAATGAATTTTCTAAAGAACTTTTGGATATTATTGCTGATGAGGTAAATGTTAAGGAGGTTCATGTTGGAACTGAAATAAAACTTGATACTGTGCTAACAGACGAACTAGTAAAAGAAGGAGTTGCTCGGGATATTATCCGGGCTATTCAAGATGCAAGAAAAACTGAAAAGCTTAGCCCGAGTGATAGTGTAAAACTAGTTATGCAAACCGACAAAAAGGATGTTGTAAATGAGTATATGGAAATGATTAAAACTCCAACTGGAGTTACTGAAATAACTTTTTCTGAAGAAAAACAATCTTATGCTCTAGAATTAGAAGGCGGAGAGACAACATTTTCTGTTTTGTTGTAAATATTTTTTGAATGAGTTATCACATATATACGACCGATGGGATTATTTTAAAACGCACTGCTTTTGGTGAGGCCAATATTCTCGTGCATATTTTAACCCAAGATCTTGGTCTTATTATGGCGTCTGCCAGGTCTGCTAGGTTATATGTTTCTAAACTTCGTCCAGCACTTCAGGAGTACGCACACGTTTCTGTTACTTGTATAAAAGGTAAGGGTGGTTGGAAAATAACAAATGTCGTTTCTAAAGGGTCATTTTATTTTGAGTATCCAAAATATACGCACAAGGTTATGTCTCAGGTAACCACTGTTCTTATGAAAATGATACAGGGGGAGACCCCGCATAAAGAAGTGTATGAGATTGTTAAAGAGGGTTTCACTTTTTTAAAAAATGTTAAGGAAGACTTAGTATCAGATTTTGAAGTTCTTATAGTTCTCAGGATATTAAAGGAGCTTGGATATGTAGTTAACGATGATGTTACAAATACATTTCTAGGCAATGAGTGGAGTGATGAGCTTTTGATTAAAATAAATATAAATAAAATGAGTATTGTTGCCGTAGTAAATAAGGCATTAAAAGAAAGTCAGCTATAGTTTTGATAGAAATAAGTGTTATAATAAAAACCTATGGATCCAGAAGAAAGTAGTATAGAAAGACTTAAAAGAACTCTTTACTCTAGAGACGAGAGGCTAGTTCCAAAAGAAAAAAGAACCCCGGTTGCTCCTCGTGAAGTAGATATTCCTACTAACTGGGGTGATAAACCTGATTTTAGTATTTCTCCAGAAGCTATGGTTAAAAGAAATAATTCATTTTTTAATAAGTTTCTTTTATGGTCACTTGCCTTTTTCTCTATCTCAGTTTGTGCAGCACTTTTCATTTTTTTTGGTGGGATCAATATGATTTCATCAAATAATGTTGATATAGAGATTGTTGCTCCAACATCTATCTCTTCTGGAGAAGAATTAAATATCGGACTCTCAGTTATAAATGGAAACCGTACAGACCTTGAAGGTGCCGCTTTATTTATTGATTATCCAGAAGGTAGCTATGCAGTATCTGACGAAACTAAACCCATAAACCATGACAAAATTAGTTTGGACACGGTAGAAAAAGGAGGAACAGTGGAGAATTCTGTAAGGACTATTTTGTTTGGCGAGAAAGATACAGTAAAGTCATTTGTGTTTAGGTTGGAATATAAGGTAAAAGGATCAAACGCTGTATTCTCAAAAGAAAAAATTTACGATGTTATCATCGGGTCATCACCGATTTTACTAGAAGTTAGTTATCCAAAAGAAGTAAATTCTGGACAAGAGGTTACTGTTTCAGTCGAGCTTACTTCCAATTCATCTGTTCCAATAAAAGATGCTCTTATAAAAGTAGAGTATCCTTATGGTTATACATATAAAAGTTCAAACATAAATCCTGTTCGAGATAATTCAATTTGGAGTGTTGGGGATCTGAAAAACGGTGATAAGAAAAAAATCGACATTCGAGGTGTTATTGTTGGACAAAATTTAGAGGATAGGTCTTTCCGGATATCTGCAGGAACAAAAAATGGAAGTACTTATGATTTTGATGAAGCTTTGGCATCGTCTCTTATTACGATGGGTATAAGAAAATCCTTTTTTGATTTGAGTGTTACGGCAACCAATAATGCGGTGGCACAAGTTGCACAAACAATGAGTGTTTCTATAAAATGGCAGAACACTTTACCTGACAAAGTCGTGGACACTGTCGTCGAGGCTAAGATATCTGGTACAGCAGGAGACAGATCAAAGGTGGGTGTTTTAGGGGGAGGTTTTTATAGATCTGTAGACGACACAGTTTTCTGGGATAAAAATAATACACCGCAACTCACAGAGATGTCTCCCGGAGATTCTGGAACCCTTAATTTTACCGTCGCTTCTTTTGATAATCTTGTTCAGCCGAAACTAATTAAGAATCCTCACATAGATGTCGCTGTGGTTATAAAAGGTGAAAGAGCTGGTAGGGATGGTGGTGAAGTTACTTCAACTGAAAATCTTGTTATAAAGGTTTCTACGGTTAACAACCTTACTGCAAAAACTCTTCGGGATACTGGGCCATTTAGTAATACCGGTCCAATACCTCCAAAAGCAGATACAGAGTCTACTTACACCGTGAACTGGTCTCTAACAAACACAACAAATGATGTTAAAGATGGTGTAGTTAGGGCCACATTGCCTCTAGGTGTTTCTTGGAAGGGTTCTGTTTCTCCTGCGTCAGAAAAAATTAGTTTTGATCCAGACACAAGAATTGTTACTTGGGACATTGGAAATATTGCTGCAGGGGCTGGTTTTACAAACTCTGCTAAACAAGCATATTTTAAAGTCGGTATCATACCTAGTTTGAGTCAAATTGGGTCAGCTCCTGACATAGTTTCTCGAGCGAGTTTTTCAGGTACAGACATTTACACAGAGAGAAAGATTGAGGTTTTCTCACTGCCAGCAAATACAAGATTTTCAGACTCAAATTTTGTTGAGGGCAAAGAAACTGTTGTAAAGTAGGAGCTCGTTTGAAAGAGGTCGTTTAATAAGTTAGTATAGGAGGCATATGGCAATTGATAAAAATAATGA
>CAYRHZ010000050.1:0-3141 GCA_964424295.1 uncultured Candidatus Saccharibacteria bacterium
TAACTTTGTTCGAACATGCGTTACATTCTTTATGTTCTTTATGATTTTTAAAGGAGTTATAACAGTAGGAGATTTCTTCTCTCTGCTCATCTATACTTTTTATGTTTTTGAGCCTCTTCAGATGCTTGGAAATATTTTGAGTCAGTATAGAGAAACACAGGTTTCGCTTAAAAAATACGAAGAGATAATAAATACACCAGTTGAACCTATACCAGCGAACTCAAAAAAATTATCAAAGCTAGAAGATCTGGAGTTTAAAAATGTATCTTTCTCATATCTAAATGCTAAAGCAAATGCTGTAGATGATATTTCTTTTAAAATCAAAAAAGGAGAGACAGTTGCTTTTGTGGGTCCTTCTGGATCTGGAAAGACGAGCGTTATAAAACTTATTGTCGGTCTATATCCAACAACATCAGGCGATGTTATGTATAACGGAATTTCTGGAAAAGAAATTGATCTGCAAGATTTAAGAGACCAAATAGGCTTTGTAACTCAAGACACACAACTGTTCTCAGGAACAATCAGAGAAAACTTACTGTTTGTAAATCCAAATGCTACAGATGAAGAGTGTCTAGAAGTGTTGCATAAAAGTGCATGTGATTCACTGCTCCAAAGAGCCGATAAGGGCTTGGATACAGTAATCGGAGAAGGGGGCGTGAAAATTTCTGGAGGTGAAAAGCAAAGACTTTCTATCGCAAGAGCTCTATTGAGACAACCAACATTACTTGTTTTTGATGAAGCAACATCATCTCTGGACTCTATTACTGAAGAAGAAATTACTAAAACTGTTAGGGATGTGACTAGTACAAAAGAGCACATAACAGTCCTTATTGCTCATAGATTATCTACAATAATGCACGCAGACAGAATATATGTATTGGAGAAAGGAGTGGTTTCAGAGTCCGGTACTCACGAAGGTCTTTTGAATGAAAAAGGATTGTACTACGCTATGTGGAGACAGCAAATTGGTGAGAGAACATAGGTATGTTCTCGCAAGACCGGAGGCTGAAGAGCCGAGGTGGGGTCGCAGAATTTTTCAACAGAAAAATATCTGTGACAGAGAACATAGGTATGTTCTCGCAAGACCTTAATAACCGTCTTTTATTCGTTTTTCTTTGAGTTATAATATTCTCTATATGGACGGACAGTTTCATTCGCACTTAGAAACTAAAACTTATCAAACAAAGTATAGGCAGGAGTTTATAACTATAACTTCTGATGTGGAGTTGGCTATTAAAAATTCTGGTGTAAAAAGAGGAAGTATTTTAGTTCAAACACACCACACTACTTGTGGTTTGTGGGTAAATGAAAACGAGAAAAATCTTATTGGTCCGACGGAAGAGATCGGTTACACATCGGACCTTCGTCACGTTCTAGATAATTTTGCTAGTCCAATGCATGACTATGGGCATAACGATATTCGTCATGGCGAAAATGTTAATGGTAAGCGAGACACACATCTTTGTGAGCCAGATGAAAACGGCGTTATTCATGAGTGTGTAAATGGTCACGCCCATGCACAGGCCCTAATGATACATCCTTTTGTAAATTTTATAGTTGAAGATGGAAAAATTTTGAAAGGTAGATGGCAGGAGATAATGCTGGTAGAACTAGACCATGACAGGCCAAGACAGGTATCTTTTTTAGTTTCTGGAGTAAAACAGTGATAGTATAATTTTATGGAGATACTCACAACTCTTAAGTCAGAAGCATATGAGCTTTTAGATAGTGGTGACGGTGAAAAACTTGAACGTTTTGGTAACGTCGTACTTTCTCGTCCAGAGAATCAGGCGATTTGGAGCAAAACACTTTCAAAAGAGGATTGGGATAAAGCAGACGCTGTTTTTTCACATGGTGAAAAAGCCACTAGATGGGAAATATTAAAAAAAGTGCCAGATAGTTGGGAAGTTGATTTTGATGGACTTAAATTTTCTGTTGAACTTTTGCCCTCAAAGCATTTAGGAGTTTTTCCTGAACAAGCGCAAAACTGGAAATGGTTGGAGAAAAAAATATTATCTTCTAATAGAAAAGTTTCGGTGCTCAATCTTTTTGGCTATACAGGAGGCGCGTCCATGGCTTGTAGCAGGGCGGGCGCTGAAGTCACGCACGTAGATGCATCAAAGTTTGCTATGGATTTAGCTAACAAGAACTTTGAATTATCTGGTCTCAAAGATAGACCAGTTAAATATATCTTGGATGACGTTAGGAAGTTTGTTGAGAGAGAAATAAAGCGTGGTAAAAAATACGACATTATCCTGATGGATCCTCCCGTTTATGGAAAGGGAGCAAAGAAGGAGGTTTGGAAGATAGAAAAGGATTTAATGCCATTGCTTCTGCGTGTTTTAGAAATTCTGTCGCCAGAGCCAATTACGGTTTTACTAAATGGATATGCTTCAATATATTCCTATATTAGTTACGAGAATATTCTAAAAGATGTAACTTCTAAACTTGGAGGTCAGGTCGTGGCGGGGAAACTTACAATAAAAGAATCAAGTAGCGGAAAGTTGTTGCCTTGTGGAATTTTTGCTCGTTGGGAAAAGTAACATGACATCTTTAGACGCTTTTATACAAAATTATTTTCTTTATTCTCGTACCCCACAAGTTACCGAGTTATTTTTTGCTCTTACAACCATTTTTGATTTTACTGTATATTTTATTTTGATTGTTGCTGGACTTTCTTTCTTGATTAATAAAACTAGAGGAGGAAGATACTCTGTACTTTTTGTTTTTTCAATAGTCGCATCTGGCCTAGTAGTTTATTTACTTAAAGAAGTTTTTTCAACCGCAAGACCGCCAGATGGTTTCATGCATGCTTTCGGTAGCAGTTTCCCTAGTTATCACGCAACTATATCTACTGTGTTTTTTGTTTTACTCATGTATATTTTTGATGACTATCTCAGTAAGTTTTCAAGGGTCGTTTTTAATACTTTCTCAATCGTAACTCTTTTTTTGGTGGCCTTATCGAGAGTTTATTTGGGGGTTCATTGGGTAAGTGACGTGGTCTTTGGTGTTATTTTGGGGGCCACCTTGTCTTACGTTTTTGTATCAGTTTTCCGCAGTAGAAACACGGCTTTGTAATGAAAGGATGTTACAATAGTCATATAAAGTAATTATTACAAATTAATAAATAATTCATGTATC
>CAYRHZ010000051.1:0-3109 GCA_964424295.1 uncultured Candidatus Saccharibacteria bacterium
TTGCTATTGGTGAATTCGTAAAACAATTCAACGACGCTACTGCAAAGATGATGGGGGAGATTGTGCCTGTAGAAATCTCAGTTTACGAAGACAGAACATTCTCATTCGTTCTAAAAACTTCTCCAGCATCTGCTCTTATTCTAAAGGCTATTGGAAAGGAAAAAGGATCTGGGAAAAATGTTGTTTCAAAAGTTGGAACAATCACTAAGGCTCAGATAAAAGAAATTGCTGAAAAGAAAATGGTTGACCTAAACGCAAACGATGTAGAGGCGGCAATGAAGATCATTGAAGGGTCAGCACGGAGCATGGGGGTTGAAGTGAAATAGGAAACTTCAACCGGCCGGAGCGCGGCGGCGCGAGGCGTGCTCGCGCAACTTTTCACCAGAAAAGTATGCGTGAGTTGAAGTGAAATAATCCCAAATTCAAATACTAAAAATAAAACCCCGAAAGGGGATTTTATTTTTTCTTTTTTATATCTCTATCTAAGTATAGTTTCGGTAACATGCTTGTAGGGGTCCATTCTTTTGCAAGCTTCTTCATATCGGTTGTAGTTTGGTATTTACCTTTTGCAGAATACTCCTTATCCAAGATTGGCCCTGTTTCAAAAAAGATTATCTGAGCGATTCTGCGCCCTACAACTAGGGGAATAGAATAGTGCTGCGAGTTGTTTGTAATTTCCATAGTCCATCTATTTACGTATCCTACATCACCCCAACCAGCACATTTACATACTTCAATAAAGTTTCTCCCCATAGAGGATCGGGCCTTCATCATGGTGGTTATGTGGTTCTTGCCGCCAATGAACTCGTTTGTGTGAGCGAGGATAGTTTCTCCAGGGTTTAGAAAAATGATTTTGTCATCGGGGCTTATACCTTCCCAGTTGAAGTTATACTTTTTCAGAGCTTCTGAAGCTTTTTCTGCTCTTTCAGGTTTTGTTCCCCAAACATAATCTGTATGTGCCTTGCTCCAGATATTGTAAATATGATGATGGTGTTTAGAGTTGTGTTGTTCTCTAAAAAAGAATTCTCCCAAGGTCACATCATAACTAGATGTAGCCAAGTTTTCTTTTTTAAATGGACTAATAACAATATCTCCTTTTTTTATTTCTTCTAAAATTTTTCTATCTGATAGTGCCATATTTTTAACAATCTATACAAACATTATTTTCATTATTATCCACCTTTGTTTCAAAAGGCAGAGGTTTGTCTTGAGTATAGGGGATTCCTTGCGTGAGCGCAATCTCAGCTTTTTCGAGCTCCATTCCAATGTCGAGCAGGTGGTCAGCACGACTAATTAATTCAAGCTGTCCTATTTTGCCTCCAACCTCTTTTGCTGTTTTTCCTTCAATTTTTAAAAGATCATCCCCAGACGGAGTTTTAAAATAAGCAGTAATTTTTGAGTCTTTAGCACTAATAACAAACATGCCTCGTGGGTCTGCGCTTGTTGCGGGATCAAATACTAGTTCAGGTTCTCTTTCCCAAATAACGCATTGTAGTAATTTTTTTGCCTCACTTAACTCTCCCTCGTATATATGTGCAGATTGGGAAGTGATTTGTAGGTATCCCATTTCTTGTCCAATTTTACCGCAAATACTTTTGTGCAACGCACGCAGGCCAAAGGCATTTGGAATTCCAGCTTTAAAAATATCATGGCTTCTGGCCGTAACTAGCATATGCAATTTTTTGTTTGAATATATTACATGTATTTGAGTAATACACGGTTGTTCTTTTGATCCAATATCAAGTGGCGGAGATATTGTTGTTGCTATAGCTCTTGTCGAGTAAATTGATTGTTTTAGTTCTTTTACTATAATATCTTCAACTTGATCTATAGAATCATTTCCGTTCGGATATTTCATTAATCTGTTTCCGTAAGTGTAAGTTACACCTTCAGGTTTTTCCCCAGAAAGAAAAACGGACTTGTAGTGATTTATTGCAGCATTATTTAAACCTATTGTTTCCCTCAAGCCATTAGGCCAGTCCACATTCATGTTTGGTGAGTCAGGATCTTCATTTTCTATAACCCAAGTAACACCAATCAGTTCTCTTTGCTGGGTCCCATACTGTGTGTCTTTTATCGTTCCGTATCTCATTATTCTATCCACTACTTTTATCCATGCATCAATTACAGTTTTACCTCGAACTAAAAATCCAATTTTTTCAGAAGGAAATATGTCTATTGCTTCTGGCACTCCATCAGCAAACCTTACTGGGTCCATATAAGGTTTTTTGTTTGAAGAAATTAGTTTGCTCGAAACAGTATTTATATCATCATCAGTAATTTCTATAAGTGAAACATTTTTTCTAATTATTTCTACAATATTTTTATCTATTTCCTTTTCCAATTTAAAGTCAGCTTCAGGAACTGTATTGTCATCATTTACTCCATTTTTCCAGATTTTAAAAAGTATATCTTTTCCAGATATTCCAAAAGGACTACATGAGAGTGCTCCATTATTCCACATGTAAATACTCGTAATTTGTGGATTTAGCGCCAGGTTTCTTAGAATAATATTTACACCCTGTCTACTATATAATGTTCCAACAATTGCAGATTTGTTTAAGATATCAGGACAATCAGTAATTATTTTCTTGGGTTCATTCCACAACGTGCAAAAACCAATATCTGCACCTTCGCCAAGTATAACTTTGTATTTATCTGGCTGGTAAAGGTTGTCGGGATTTATCATTAACTAATTATATCATTTGGTTTTACTTGTCTATACTACCCAAATTTGACCATTTGTGGCGAACTCTATATTCTTAGCATATGACAAATGGAAAACTGATTGTGATTGATGGAATAGACGGTTCTGGGAAGGCAACGCAGGTAAGGCTTTTAGCGGAAAGATTGAAAAAAGAGAAGATTAAAGTTAAAACAACTGAATTTCCAAACTATGAAGAGAATTTTTTCGGAGGACTTATAGGAGAATATCTGGCCGGAGCTTATGGGGATTTTTCAGAGATTGATCCGAGAGTTGGTTCAGTGTTATACGCCGCAGACAGACTTGAATCAAAAGAAAGAATAAATAAATGGTTGAGCGAAGGGTTTACCGTTTTGATAGATAGGTATGCAAGTGCAAACCAAATTCATCAAGGGGGGAAAATAA
>CAYRHZ010000052.1:0-3102 GCA_964424295.1 uncultured Candidatus Saccharibacteria bacterium
TTTGATGATGGTCAAATCTTTTTGTATCAAAGTTATATTCCCCACCAACGTCCACAACGTAATTACCGCTTTTTACAACTTCCATATCACGAGATCGAACGACTTCAACATTTTCTTCACCCAAAACGAGCATAAGGGTTGCGACTGCAAAAATATCATCGGTATGAAATTTTGAATTATGAGTAACTATTTTTATTTTAGCCATTCTATATTTGTTCCTTTGTAGATCGTCGGTAAATAATTGTTGCCGTTATAAGGTAGATAAATATGGTTACTGCCATAAGTGGTATAGTTATATAACCATATTCAAATACATATAGTTTTCCACAATCTCCAATGGCTGAGGTGCACTCCAGAACTCCATCCCCCAAACCAAAGTGTGTAAGTGAGTGATATAAGGCAACAATACCCCCTAAAACAGACATTGGAAATAGGTAGTAAATAACGCCCTTATCTCCTTTCAACATTGCCATAAAGCTTATAAGGGCTTGAGGGTACATAAACAACCTTTGTATCCAACAAAGTTCACAAGGCGGAAATCCCGCAACATTTGAGTAAAGAAGACTTCCCACTAAAGCGGAGAAAGATGCAAAAAATAGAATACCCAAGATGTATTTATTTACAAAAGAGTAAACTCGAGATTTAAAACTCTTGTCTATAAAAAACATAGCTATAAAAACTACAAAAACAATATGAGATAAGAGAGTGAGGGTTGCAACAACTAGTGTTATGTTTGCTTGAATCATTTTTTATTCAGGAAGTTGACAGTTGGTTTCTTTTGCCAAATCAGCAAGCTCAACTTCTCCAGTTAAAACTTTTGTAGTAGTTGAAACATCATTTGTAAAATGCCATGTTGGATATGTGGTAATACCAACATCCTTACATATTTGTGTTTGACCCTTAGAATCAGGTGTTGAACACTCTACGTACGGAAGAAGTTTAGCAGATTTGCCAAACCTTGCTTTTTGAGCCTGACAGTGTGGGCACCAGAAAGCCCCATAGAAAGTCGCTCCTTTATCCTTAAGACACTGGGCAAATGTGTCATATTTACCTGGTTTTCCTGGTGTTTTTATTAGGTAAACTATACCTGCTAAAAGTGCCAAAGCTATCAAAATGTATCCGAATTTTTTCATTGTTTTGTGTGTTAACTATAGAGACACTCTATCACAAACAAAAGATCGATTCCAGAGGAAACTAAGCCATATTTGCCATCAATTTCTGATGCTCTTCACTATTCAATTCTCCACATTTTTTATATTTCTTTCCAGACCCGCAGAAACATGGATCATTTCTACCTATTTTTACACCATCAACGACTGGCTGTGTTGAACTTGAAACAGCAGTATCTGAAACTTTGTCATAATCTTCTCGTGTTTCCGTAAGTTTTACAGTTTCAGCAAAAAAACCTTTCTCTTCTTTTATCTGAGGAATAATCTTTAATATTTCGTCCGCGATAGCTTGCTCCATCTCTTTAAATAGTTTTAAACCTTCCCTCTTGTATTCAACGAGTGGATCTCTCTGTCCATATGCACGTAGATTTACACTGGATCTCATATAATCCATAACCTCTAAGTGCTCCACCCAAAACATATCTGTTGTTTGGAGTATTGCAGACTTTAGATTTCGCAAATAAGCTTCATCCATTTTCTGGATTTTCTTCTCTATCTGTTCTTTTACTTCCGGAGATGCTTCCGCAATTAAACCTTCAACATAATTTCTAACAAAGTTTTCATCCCCAACTAATATTTCTCTTCTTCGGCCGTACATTATCTTTCTCTGAAAGTTCAGAACATCGTCAAACTCCAAAACGTGCTTTCTCGCGTCAAAATTAAAACCTTCTATTTTTTGTTGGGCACTTTCAAGAGACTTGGTAATAAGCCTGTTTTCAATTGGCTCGTCTTCTTTTATACCAAGTTTCCCCATCATGTTTTTTATAGAATCGCCTCCGAAAACTCTCATTAGGTGGTCATCTAAGGATACGAAAAATGTAGTTTCTCCAGGGTCCCCTTGTCTACCAGATCGTCCTCGCAACTGGTTATCAATTCTTCTTGCGTCGTGACGTTCAGTACCAAGAACAAAAAGTCCTCCTGCGTTTTTAACTTTCTCATAGTCTTCTGGAGTTCCAGGGTTTCCACCCAGCTTAACATCCACACCTCTTCCCGCCATGTTTGTAGCAATAGTAACAGCAGAAGGTCTTCCTGCCTGAGCAATTATTTCTCCTTCACGTCCATGATTTTTCGCGTTTAGTATTTCGTGAGGAACACCCTCTGCTTTCAAATATTCTGAAAGTAATTCATTTTTTTCAATAGAAACGGTACCGATAAGAACAGGTTGCCCGGCCATATATCTAGCTTTAACTTCTTTACTCAATGCCTTAAACTTTCCAGCTTCTGTTTGGAATATAAAATCATTTTCATCTTTTCTTTGTGAAGGCTTGTTTGTAGGAATAGAAACCACATTTAGTCCGTAAACCTTGTAAAACTCTTCCGATGAAGTCTCTGCCGTACCTGACATTCCTGAAAGTTTTTTATATAGTCTAAAATAATTTTGGAAAGTAATAGATGCCATAGTTTTTGACTCTTTTTGCACCCTAACACCCTCCTTTGCCTCAATAGCTTGATGCAAACCTTCGGACCATCTTCTTCCTGGCTGCAATCTTCCCGTAAATTCATCCACGATAATAACCTCATCGTCCTTCACGACATATTCTTTGTCTTTGAAAAATAGCGCCATTGCTCTGACAGCAGTTTCCAAATGGTGTACGTATTTTATACCTTTCTCTGTGTATATATTTTCAATTCCAAGTAGTTCTTCTGCTCGATTTATTCCTGAATCAGTGAGGGCAATAGTTTTAAATTTTTCATCTACTGTATAGTGCTCACCCTTTTCTAGTTTTTTTGATATTCCCGCAAATGTAGCATATAAGTCCTCTGATTCATTTGTGGCAGAAGAAATGATAAGAGGAGTTCGGGCCTCATCAATAAGAATAGAGTCAATTTCATCAACAATAGCGTAATTAGGATCTCTTTGTCTCAAATTTTTAGCTTCTATTTCTAAGTTATCTCTAAGATAATCAAAACCAAACTCATTGTTTGTTCCATA
>CAYRHZ010000053.1:0-2993 GCA_964424295.1 uncultured Candidatus Saccharibacteria bacterium
ATGTATTTCATATTAATTGGATATTAACATAATTTTGGCATGAAAAAAGACCAGCGTATTTGCTGGCCTTGTCGCGGAGACACTATTGTCTCCGCGTTGTGCTGTGTAGCCTCGGCTACTTGATTTCCCAGATATCCGAGAACTCCGCTGTGCACCCCCTGTACATACAGGGCTGTACGTTGATGGTCGGTGACTCTGACATGATTGCCTTTCCACCACCCACTCCGACTGCGATGTAAGACACCGGCATCTGGAATCCGCTTGCGAGGATCCGACGTTCGTAGAGAGTGATCGTGCCGTTCGGGCACATTTTCTCGACGACCGCGGTTCCGCGTGCACCAGCAACTCGGCGGATCTGGACGACCTTGTCCGTGGTGTTCACGATGGTCATTTTCGAGTGCTGCGGATACTCGTAGATCTTGCCGACAGTGGGGTGGATGTAAACATCCGCCTCATCATCAGGGTTTCCACAAGACAGAGCGGTGTCCCGCTTGGACTCGAAGTCCCAGTCCTCCGCCTCCTTACGCTCCTTCTCGATGTCGCGAAGCGCGTTGCGGACCTGGCGGAGCGCCGGGGTGTCGTACCGCCGGACTTTCCGTGCCGCACGTTCCTTTGCGCGGTTCTGTTCGATCTCCTGCGCGAGTGCGAGGACTTCTCCCTCACTCTCGCTGCCAATAAGCAGGTTGAGCTGTTCGTCGGTCAGGCGCTCCAAACGAGCCTTGGTCGCCTTGCGATACTCTTTCAAGTTCGCGAGGCGCGCCTTGGTCGTCTGAGGCTCTTCGTCACCCTCGGCCTCGACTGCAGGCTTCTGCTTTTCGGCTTCCTGCTGCGCGAGCTGTTCACCGAGCGAGCCCGGTGCGGGCGGAACGATCGAACGAACTTCTACGGGCTTCGACTGTTGGGCCGAAACCGAACTGGCGCCCACGAAACCTACGAGGACCACCAGCACCAATCTGACAATGTTCATAAGCGCCATGTGGCACCTCCCTACCTAGTATTATACACCTTTTATATACCATTGTCAAGGCAGTAAAATACGCTAGTATTCTAGCTAATTCAATAGATATATCCCCAATCTACAGTATTTGGACAATACACTTGTGTGATTATGTTATTATATTTAAATGGTTATTTTTGACGAAGACAAACAAAATAAAAGAATTGAAGAACTTCGAAAACAAGAAGAAGAATCTCTTACCCAGGCCATGTCTTCAAAGTACGGTCTTCCCTATTTAGACCTACTTGTCACCCCTATAAACATCGACGCCTTACGAATAGTCTCTGAGTTGGAAGCAAGAGAAGCTCAGCTGGCAGTTTTTAACGAAGTAAACAAAGTAGCAAGTATTGGGGTACTGTCTCCACAAAACCCAAAGACTTTGGAGGCACTGGAAACAATAAAACAAAAGGGATACTCCCCTGACCTGTTTATGGTTTCTCACGCGAGTCTAAATAAAGTTTGGGATAGGTACAAAGACCTTTCTTATTCTTTTGAAACAAAGTCCGGAGCACTAGATATTTCAAATGAACAGATTACGGAGTTCCTTGCCAAAGTACAAACTATTCCCGATGTAAAAACACTGATCAATGAAGTTTTGGTAATGAAAAAAAGCTACAGAATTTCAAGAATAATGGAAATCATCCTTGCTGGAGCGTTGTCTACAAAAGCATCTGATATTCACCTAGAGCCTGAAAAAGAATACGTGAGACTAAGATATAGACTCGATGGAATGCTTACAGATATTTTGGATTTTGATTTGGATACATACAAACTCCTACTTTCTAGAATCAAACTTATCTCAAACTTGAAGCTAAACCTCGGTGGTGCTCAGGACGGAAGATTTAGTATTAAAATAAAAGACAGTGAAATCGAAATCAGAACCTCTCTTTTGCCAGGTGCTTATGCAGAATCTATAGTGCTGAGAGTACTAAACCCAGACTCAATCTCTGTTGGACTAAACGAGCTAGGTATAAATGAAAAACTACTAGAAGTTATTATGCACGAAATCACTCGACCAAACGGGATGATACTTATTACCGGACCTACTGGATCTGGAAAGACCACGACTCTTTATGCTTTTATGAGAAAGATCCACACTCCTGAAGTGAAAATAATTACTATCGAGAACCCTATTGAATATCACCTCCCAGGCATCGTGCAGACACAGACAGATGAGAAAAAAGAATACGGTTTTGCCGAAGGTCTGCGAAGTGCTCTACGACAGGACCCTGATGTGATAATGGTTGGAGAAATTCGAGATTCTGAAACAGCAGATATTGCTATAAACTCTGCACTCACAGGACACTTGGTGTTCTCTACCCTACACACAAACAACGCTGCGGGAACTTTTCCTCGACTTATAGACCTTGATGTAAATTCTAAAATTCTTTCTTCTGCAATAAACCTAGCTATGGCACAAAGACTTGTTAGAAAACTTTGTACGAACTGTAAAAAACAAGTCGAACTTGCTGGAGCAGACTTAGAAACAATACAAAAAATCACAAACGAAATTACTGACAAAGATTATTTGAAAGGTTTGGATTTACGAACAGTGTGGCAGTCTGTTGGATGCTCAGAATGCAACATGCTCGGATACAAAGGTAGAATCGGCGTTCACGAAGCAATAATTATGAACGAAGAAATAGAAAACGCTATTAGAGAAAATCCTAGTGAAAGAGGAATAAAAAGCGCAGCAAAAGACCAGAAACTTTTAACACTCGTACAAGACGGAGTTGTAAAAGTTTTGGCAGGAATGACTACATTAGATGAATTAAAACGAGTTGTAGATATAGAAAAAGAGTAAATATTGACAAATAAATTCTAACGAATATCAAATTAACTTTACACGAACTTTTCTTTGGGATGTAATGCCTAATCCACTTGCAGAAACTGGTTTCAAACCTATAATTAGTAGTAGAGAGATAAGAATTTCGAGTGAAATTCCAAAGCATAAATCTCTAAGCAACACTTTTAATAATGGATACCAAAAGCTAAG
>CAYRHZ010000054.1:0-2924 GCA_964424295.1 uncultured Candidatus Saccharibacteria bacterium
AAGAAAAAGGGAGCTCTATGTTTCTATATGGAAAACTGGCATGTTGATTTCCCAGAATTCCTAGAGTGGAAACATAATGCAGGTGATGACTACATGAGAATGCGTACAGCAAACACAGCGGTATGGCTTTCAGATGAGTTTATGCTGAGAGTGAACAACGGTGGTGACTGGTACATGTTTGATCCAGCAGAGACAGCTGACCTAAACGAGCTATATGGAAAAGAATTTTCAAAGAGATACGAAGAGTATATCGAAATGGCAAACAAGGGAATGCTTCGAGTCTTCAAAAAAGTTCCAGCTCGTGAGCAGTTCAGACAAATCATAGTTGCACTGCAAACAACTTCACATCCTTGGCTAACTTGGAAAGATACTGTAAACCTTCGAGCGCTGAACAACAACACCGGAACTATTCACATGTCGAACTTGTGTACAGAGATTTGTCTTCCACAAGACAGAGACAATGTTGCTGTTTGTAACTTGGCTTCACTAAACTTGGCAGCGCACATAAAAAACAAAGAAGTAAATTGGTCTAGGCTTGAAGAGTCTGTTCGTTTGGCAGTAAGACAGCTCGATAACCTTATTGATATAAATGTTCTCCCTATTCCAGAAGCAGCAAAGTCTGACAGAGAAAACAGAGCTATCGGTCTAGGAGTGATGGGCTTTTCAGATACTATAGAACAACTTGGTATGTCATACGACTCTCCACACGCTTGGGATTTTGCAGACAGAATTTTTGAATTTATTTCTTACATGGCAATAGACGAGTCAGCAAACTTGGCACAAGAAAGAGGAAGTTATACAAACTACAAAGGTTCTGAGTGGTCTAAAGGAAAAGTTCCTTTCGATTCACTAAAAACTCTTGAAGAAGGTAGAGGCAGAGAACTTACTGTTTCAAAAGTAAGTAAGCACAAAGGTCTAAACTGGGATATTTTGCGAGCCAAAGTTTCTAGGGGAATTAGAAATGCAACACTTATGGCTGTTGCTCCAAATGCAAACATTGGTTTGCTTGCTGCGACTACTCCTGGCATCGATGCTCGTTTTGCACAAGTCTTTTCAAGAAACAAAATTTCTGGAAAGTATCTAGACATAAACCACAACCTTGTTAAGGATTTGAAAAATATGGGAATTTGGGATGACGTTAAAGAAGCTATTATTGAAAACCAAGGAGACATCAGTGAAATTGCCGGAATCCCTCAACACATTAAAGATGTATACAAAACTTCATTCACTACTTCACCTTATGCATATATAGAGGTGGCAGCACGAGCACAAAAGTGGGTAGACCAAGCGTTGTCGCGAAATATGTATCTAGAAACTAGAGATGTTGAGGAGACAATGAAGATATACAGTACAGCATGGGAGAAGGGGGTAAAGTCTACATACTACCTACATATGAAGCCACGACACACTGCAGAGCAAAGTACTACAAATGTAAACAAATCTGCAAAAATGGGACGTGTTGGTTTCGGTGCATTAAACTTTGCAAACACTCCAGCTTTTTCTGCACCACTTCAAAAGTCTTTTGATGTTACAAACGTGGCCCACACAACTCCACAGACGGCTCCTGTCTCGGCCCCTGTTCAACCAGTTGTTCAAAGTGTAGTAGAAGAAGTGCTCGTTTCTACAACTACATATAGTAGTCCGGTAGTTGAAGCAGTAGAACCAGTCATTGCAACCATGGAGAAAGTAGAAGTAAGGGAACAGGTGAGAGCGTTTGAGGTTTCAGAGGCTCCAAAAGTTGCGGAGAGAAATGATTATAAGTCTTTGGATCAAATGAAGTATAAAAATAATCCAAACATTATTTATCCAGAAGATCCGGCAGATGGCGATAACGTTTGTATTGCGTGTCAGTAAACATTATTAATTTTAATTTTAAAAACATATGTCACTACTAGGAAAACCTTCACCAGAAGATGTTAATTTGCACCCTATAAAATATCAATGGGCTTATGATTTGTATAACCAAGCTGTTAGAAACACATGGTTCCCACACGAAATCGCTCTAAAAGAAGACTTGGAAGATTTTGCGAAAATGACAGAGGACGAGAGGCACGCAGTAGAGTTTATAATGTCATTTTTCAACCCAGCAGAACTTATAGTAAACAGAACCTTGGCCCTAGGAGTATATCCATATCTAAAGAGTCCTGAAGCACATCTATATATAGCAAAGCAGATGTGGGAGGAGGCAAACCACTGTGTAGCCTTTGAGTATGTTCTAGAAACTTTTCCTTTTGATAGAAACAAAGTTTACAACACACACCTAGAGATCCCATCTATGAAAGCAAAAGAAGCTTACATAATGAAGTACCTGACAAGAATGACAGAAGAAAGACTAGATATTGAAAGTTTGGATGGTAAAAAAGATTTTATCCGAAACCTTGTTGCTTACAGTATTGTGATGGAGGGTATATGGTTCTACTCTGGTTTTATGGTTATGCTTTCTTTCCGACAGAGAAATCAGCTACGAAACTTTGGTTCAATGATAAACTGGGTTCTAAGAGACGAGTCGCTTCACCTAAAGTTTGGAATAAACCTTATACACAATATTTTGGAAGAGAATGCAGAACTTTTGACAGAAGAGTTTGCTGCTGAAATACGAAATATCATTATTGAAGGAGTAGACCTAGAAACTGCTTACAACAAAGATCTGTTCCCGAACGGAATTCTTGGACTAAACGCAGACTATGTAAACCAATACGTACAGTACGTAGCAGACAGAAGGCTTTCAGAGCTAGGAATGCCAAAATACTACAACGCTACTAATCCAGCAAAATGGATGAGTACAGCAACGGACGTGTTTGAGCTAGTAAACTTCTTTGAACAGCAAAATACGAGTTATGAGGTGGATGGTCACGCAAGCACAAACACCAAGAAAGAAACTGCTACAGTTTCTGAGTAAAAAATGAAAACTGCCCTAGTATAGG
>CAYRHZ010000055.1:0-2907 GCA_964424295.1 uncultured Candidatus Saccharibacteria bacterium
TTTTGCGGGCGATGTATTCTTGGATGTTGTCCATTGGTCCGGGGCGATATAAAGCCACCATAACGTTTATGTCGTGGATTACTGTGGGTTTTAGTTCCATAAGTGCTCGAGTCATACCGTCACCGTTTAACTGAAACAATCCTTCGGTTTCTCCTCTTGCAAGCATTTCAAAAGTTTTTTTATCATCAACAGGCACGTTTTCAATATCGATTTTTATACCTAGTATTTTATCTACACGTTTTACTGCATCTGCCAAAATAGAAAGGTTACGAATTCCAAGAAAATCAAATTTTAAAAGTCCGACGCCGTCTTCTCCAACCGAATTCATGTCGTATTGAGTAATTATTTTATTGTCACCTTTGGTATCAAACTGTAGTGGTGCGTAGTCTGTAAGCGGGGTCGGGGAAATAACAACTCCGGCAGCGTGTACCGAGATGTGACGTGCACAGCCCTCTATTTTTTTTGCCATTTCAATAATAGTTTTTACATCAGGTTCAGCATTGTACATTTTTTTCAAATCAGGTTCTTCTTTCAGAGCACGCTCAATAGTCATTGGAAATCCTTGTTGTCCCATTGGAATAAGTTTTGCGATAGTGTCTCCAAGGCTATATGGAAAACCCATGGCACGAGTAACATCTCGAACAGCGCCTCTCGCTGCCATGGTTCCAAAGGTTCCGATTTGGGCTACCTTGTCTACACCATATTTTGATCTAGCATAGTTGATCATTTCATCACGTCTGTCGTCGGCATAATCCATATCGATATCGGGAGCAGAAGGTCTTTCTGGGTTTAGAAATCTTTCGAAGGGAAGAAGGTATTCAATAGGGTTTACATTCGTAATGCTTGAAAGATATGTAACCAGTGAACCTGCAACTGAACCTCTAATTGTGGTTAGAATACCGTGATCATGGGCATAGTTTAGTAAGTCCCACACTACGAGAAAGTAAGGAGCATAACCCTTATCTTTAATAACTTTCAGTTCGTAGTCCATTCTTTCTAAAAGTTCTGGAGTTCTTTTCAATCCTCTTTTTTCTATGCCTTCTTCGGTGATCCTGCGTAACTCTTCGTTGTACTCCAGACCACTAGGAACAATGTAGTTTGGCAAAAACCATTTTCCAATAGAAATTTCCAAATTACATCTGTCTGCAATTTTTTCTGTATTAGAAATTGCCTCAGGTAGATTCTTAAAATATTTTTCTGCTGTTTTTTGGTTTATAAAAGAAAAATCTTCGTCTTTAATTTCTATTTTTTCATCGTTCTGAGACTGTACGGCGAGCATCGTCTGTCTAGCTGCTCTGTCGTCTTTGTGTAGGTAGTAGACATCGTGAGCTGCGACAATAGGAGTTTGGGTTTGTTTTGCAAATTCCACGATTTTTTTCATATCATCTTCGTGACCTTCCATTTCTGGATGATGGGTTACTTCAAAATAAAAGTTTGGACCATCATCTGTATCAGCAAAAGTTTTTTTATACCAAGCCAGCCTCTCTTGTGCTTGTTCGGCGTTCGATAGTTTTAAAGATTGTAAAATATCTGATGAAAATGATGGGGCGATTGCAATAAGGCCTTCAGAGTGTTTTTCCAAAAGCTCTCTGTCGACACGAGGTTTATAATAGAACCCCTCCATGTGTGCGAGAGTTACTAGTTTGATTAGATTTTTATAACCGGCATCATTTTTTGCGAGCAGAACGAGTCGATATCTTTGCTTGTCGATACCTTGCTTGTCGTTTCTACTTCTATACGCAACATAAGCATCTATTCCAATAATTGGTTTTATATTTTTTTTCTTGCAGTGCTGGTAAAACTCAATAGCTCCATATAGATTTGCGTTGTCGGTCAGAGCTAGAGCCGGCATATCGTTTTTAACAGCTTCGTCAATAAGGTCGTCTATTTTTGGCAGGGCATTCAAAAGAGAGTAGTGAGAATGCGTGTGAAGGTGGATAAATTTTGCCATATAGAAGGATTATAGCACGAGGTATTTATATTTATTTTACTTGAAATATTGCTCTTTTGTTGTTAAGTTTTTGTGGGGAGGTGGGTATGGCGGACTACGGGAACAAAGCCTTGTTCTGGTTTGTCGGAGCACTATTGGCAGGCGTGGTCAGCTTTTGTTGCTGGCGCAGGCGCGTCCTAGGACTCGAAGAAGAGTGAGTTCTTCTATTCACATTAGTTCCATGACTGCCGGGGCCTGTTAGGCTCCGGCATCCGTGTTTATGTTAAAATTTATAAATGAAATACATAGTAGGAGTAGATGAGGTAGGGCGGGGCCCTTTGGCTGGGCCAGTTACGGTCGGGATTGTTGTCTGTGAAGAAAGAATATATAAAAAATTATCTAGAAATAAAAATTTACCGCCACTTGGAAAGGATAGTAAAAAGCTAAAAGAAAAAGATAGAGAAAAATTTGCAAAAGTTCTGGAAAGTTTAAAAGAGGAAAAATTAATAAACTTTTCTATAAATCATGTTCCGAACACAACCATAGATACTCGAGGGCTTTCTTTTGCGATTAAAAAAGCTATGCATCTTGGTATCAAAAAATTGAAAATTAAACCAAAAATTTCTGAAATACGGCTTGATGGCGGACTAAAAGCCGGTGAAGAATTCAAACAAAAGACTATTATAAAGGGTGATGAAAAAGAGAGGGTTATTGCGTGGGCATCTATTTTGGCCAAGGTTTCGAGGGATAAACTAATGGTGAAAATGGCCAAGAAGTACCCCAAATATAGTCTAGAAGTCCACAAGGGCTATGGCACAGCCAAGCACAGGCAGGCCATCCAAAAATACGGTGTTTCTAGGGTTCACAGACTCAGTTTTTGTAAAAGTATTGATTTTTCTAGCGAAGTGGTGTAATCTAAGGCAACTATGGTAGTACGAATGCGACATACAAAAAGCCAGAGAAACAGAACACGGTCT
>CAYRHZ010000056.1:0-2890 GCA_964424295.1 uncultured Candidatus Saccharibacteria bacterium
TCGCAGGGGGAGACTTTGCACAGTATGAACCGCTGGTGAGTTCTCTTGGTATTACTAATCAGATAATCATTCGGAAGAATATAAAAGATATTGAAAATTATATTAGTGCTGCAGATATCGGGCTCTATACTTCTGGTGAAGAAAGTTTTGGTATGGGGATTTTGGAAACAATGGCATATGGCAAGCCCGTCCTCGCGACAAATGCTGGAGGGATTTCGGAATTTATGCAACATAGCAAAACCGGATTTTTGTTTAAGGTAGGGAAGGTAGATGATTTTGCAAAAAAGCTTTTGGAGCTTGCGGACAATACCGCCCTCGTCAAAACACTTGGCAGTAATGCTCACCTCCGCGCCACTATGGACTTTTCTTCAGAAAAAATCGTGAATCAGTACGTGGAATACTACAAAAAAATAAAGAAGGTGTGTAAGTAATTATTCTTCAAAAATAGACAAGAGTTTACTTGGGCTGTGATGGCCGTTTATGATACGGATATTCTTTGCAGGGATGCCTCGTGCGAGCGCTATAAGCGCTATGACACGCTCGTTTGCTTGATTACGCTCCGCAGGCTCTTTTACCTTTATTTCGTATGAAGTAGGGCTCGTTTCTTCTATGAGTTCTTTGCGGGCATGTGCGGTTACTTTCACTTTTATATACATACTGGTAGGGTAGCATATTTTGCTTTTTCAGGCATTTTTTGCTACTATATACCCGTTGTTCTATTAGCTCCATGTAGGTTCGACCCCTACCTGGGGAGCATAAAACACACATTCCCCTGTAGATTAAGCGGTGGAGTGAGAAAATAAAATATTCCCCTGTAGCTCAGCTGGTAGAGCAATCGACTGTTAATCGATTGGTCGTAGGTTCGATCCCTACCGGGGGAGCCAAGTAGGACAGTCAGCCAATTCTAGGACTAGATTGAACGGAGAAGCTAGCGTAAATGCTAGCTTTTTCCGTTTACGGTTGGGTTCTGGAGTATCAAACTCAAAAAAGCTCTTTTGTTAGCAGGTTCAGAACTATTCTCAAAAATAGATGTCCTTAGTAATTCCGCTGTAAGGAGCTAGTTTGACATAATACACATATTATGTTATGTTAATGTAAGAATGAGAACTTTTATATTAGGTTTTTTTTAACTGTACGTCTGAAGGCATTTAGTGTCTTGAGATGTGCAGTTAAAATTCTTTCAAAGTAGTATTAAACAAACTAGAAAAACATACCCGAACCATCAACCAAAATATGAAAATCTCGATACACCTGCTCTTTAAATCACTCACCAAGTTGCGACTATGGCTACTATTCACCATCACGTTTGTTTGCCTCGCGTCATGTAAAAAAGATACGGAAACACAACTTCGCGTTCCAGGCAAAGCAAAGCTCGTTGCATACCGCGTTTCCAAACACTCTCATCTCTGGTTTCAAAATGTCGAGACCAGTAAAATTTACAACATTGGCTCCGTTGGAGGTAGGCGTGAGCCGACCTTGTCACTCGGTGAAACAATTGATGTGGAGTATGAAGGAGATAAAATAATCTTCAATACAAATTCCTGCGTAAGGGTGCCGGCGAATCGCACGACTCGATTTGTGTGCCTTCCTGGGTACGATCACCTAAAACCATAAAGTTTCAACACAGAGCATAAATCATCGCAGATTTATGCTCTGCTTCTTTTTACATAATTTAAAACATCAACAATATCCTATCAAGCTGCTAATCACTCCTAATCTTGGTCCAATTCTCAGTTCTGAACTTGTCCACGACAGGGTGCAGTAAAATCACCTTATTTAATAAGGTGATTTTTGTTTACCATACAATGAGTACGAACCTGATATAATAATCCGATGAGTATCTCAACTGCTTGGTCTAGTTTCAGCTTTGAAATTGCTCTTGGTATTTTTGTCGCATATATAATCGTGGATGGAATGTATGCATACTACACGCTTCAAGTTACCAAAAGAAAACCTCTTTCCGCAGCAACAACTGGAGCATTGATGCACTTTCTTCTCGCAGTAGGAGTATTAAGTTATGTTCAAAACTATCTCTATTTGATTCCTCTTGCTCTCGGTGCATGGATAGGAACTTTCTTGGTTGTTAAGAAGGAACAGAAATTGAATTAAATTTTTTTCTTATTTTGACTGAAACCAAAAAAGGGTGAGAAAGCCTGACAAAGCCGCGCAGTGATAGAAGCGGATCGCGACTAGAGAGTGGGGTAGCCGGCCTTTTTGCTAAGCAAAAAATAACCTGTTACCGACCCCTGCCTGGATCTTCAATATTGACTTTTTATATTTATGTGCTATTATTGCGAATAGCAGTTTTTTGATATGGATTATAGGCTCTTGAAAGGAAGCCTTGGGTGGTCCTTAAACCAAACACCCTAAATAAAAATGAATTATGTGGAACGATTTTAAATTAACAGTTTCCGACCCTTCTACTGTTAGACGTGTCGGGAAAATGGATTTGGTGCTCGATATTGCTGAGAAAATTGAAAGTATTGCCTGGTACGATGATGGTTCATATTTGGCGATGTCAGCTCATTACACGACTGACTCCTCATACACTCGTCTAAACGGCTTTTTGTTCCCGCTCTGTGTGAGAATTCAAAGACTGATGGGGCAAACTAGGAAAGTGACTGTCTCCACGGCACAGTTCTCGTTCTGGAAACGGGAAAGTGATTCACGATCTCTAGTGATGTTTGGCTTCAGCAATGCACCTGAGAATAACTTCGAAGGTAGCTACGAGGAAGCGCTGGCATGGATCGTCGGGAAAATCAAAGAGTAATTTCGAAGAATTTTCCTTTATTACCCACCATCTCAATATTTATGAAGACCGCAATACTTCTTTACACCCATTCCGAAAAACCAAGCCGGGATGGGCTGAGTGGCCCACGTATCGTCTTTA
>CAYRHZ010000057.1:0-2848 GCA_964424295.1 uncultured Candidatus Saccharibacteria bacterium
AGTATCCATCATTACTATTTCCACTTCTATCATATGCCCTATCTGTTAAGTCCAAACCATTAAATGACCACATACCGACAAGTCCAGTCTGCAATGAACTTCCCCCAATAACATTCTGACTATTATTAACTTTAGTACCAACACCTGCATTATATATTTGCTTTATTTCACTACTAGCCAAAACCCTTTCATATACCCTGACTTCATCTATGGAGCCATCAAACAATCTCTCCAAACATCCGCCTGCACCGTCTCTGGCTCCAAGACAAAAATTATGGGGATGATCCACCGAGTCTCCATTATTAGCGGATATACTGTCTTGTGTTCCGGTCTGGACACCATTTAAGTATCTTGTCATGTTTCCATCACGGTCAAAAACAACAGCAATATGAGACCACTCGTTTAGTGGAACCTGTGAACCATCTAAAGTAGAAGAAATATTTGAAGTACCTCTTATCTCCGCACATATATATTGTCCGCCAATACCCAAATACCACCCTATTTCATCATCACCAATTTTCCCCGCGACAGTCCCTCTTATGTTACAGTTTGTTCCTCCAGTTTCTGGTTTAATCCACGCCATTGCAGTCCAGTCTCTTGTACCCATATCCATTTTACCTCCAGTTGTGCCGCCGCAATTTGCATCAGAACAATATAGTTCATCATCAACAGCATCCATATTTATACTCTGACCAATCTTTCCAGTTGTTTTCCTTGGCCCATTTAGCAAACTTAATGTATTTGCAGAACTGGACCTATCATATGCAGTACTAGCGGTCATTTCTCCCCCATCCAAAGTCCAGTAACCTATCAAACCACTTGTGACAATATTTCTCTGGGCATTTGCACTTCCGACTGTAATTAACCCAGAGTTATACAAGTTCAGAACTTCAGTACCTGAAAGTGGTCTATTATAAATACGAACCTCATCCATAGAACCTAAGAAAAAATCACTGGCTGTGGGTCCGGCATCAAACTCCTGACCCAATGACCACAAATCCGTTCCTGTAAATGTATCGCTGTTGTTATGCGTTCCCTGACTCACACCATCTACATATAGAGTGCCTGTTGCTCCACTTCTTGAATAGACAACATGGTGCCATCTACCATCTACCACACTCCCAGAACTTGAAAGCTCTGTTGCATCTTGAGTTCCGTCATACACACGAACAGTTAAGGTGTTATCTATAAAAATCTGAGTTTGGTTTCCAAGCGCAGCAGTGTTTATAGCAAGTACAGTATCAAAGGCACCCGTCCAACCTGATTTTATCCAAACACTAAAAGTAAATGATGTTGCCGTTACATCATTTGCCACACCATCCATAGTTACGTAATCACCTAAACCATCAAAAGTTAAACCTGTACCAAGTTTCCCACTATTCCAACCTGATGAAATTGTGGAAGGATGATCCATATTTATTAATGTACCATTATTTCTATTTCCGGAAAAATCTGTAGCTTGTGTTGTTGTCCCGTCATTAAATGACAGATACGAAACTAGTCCCAGGTTGTTTGCTGGCTTTGAAAGTGTTGCTGCATCTGCTTTTGCAAAAGACATAGAGAAAAACACAATGGGAGTAAACAGTAGGAATACTATTTTTTTAGAAAGATTAAATTTCATGCTATTTTCCTAGTAAGTATAACTGTTTAATTTCATTATTAGTCAGAACTCTATTATACATTCGAACTTCATCCATTTTCCCATCTAATAACCTTGCTGTGCCGGTCTCTCTTGCTCCTAGACTAAAATCAAAACCATTTGCTGAAGAACCTCCTCCATAGTTATCAAAGGCATTTGTCATAGGTTGAAGTACGCCATCAAAGTATATTTTTATTCCACCCGAGGTAATACTTCCGTCGTAGGTTACAACCACATGATACCACTGGTTCAAGTTCATCGTTGTACTAGTCTCATATCCCACTCTGTTGTTATTACTAAAAAGATCACCGATAGAAAATGAGACCGCTCCTGTGGTTAGAATATCGACACTGTAACCTGGGCTTCCGCTGGTTCTTTTATAAATTGGTCCAGCATTTGCTGAAGCACTTTCTTTATTTATCCAAAATGAAAAAGTGGCGGACTCGGTCATATCAAGATCAAGCAAACTACTGTGTGCTATTAGCACGGAGTCATTTACCCCATCAAAATTTATAGCTTGTCCTGACTTACCTATTGTCTTTGCACTTGATGTCGCTCCTCCAATAAAATATCCGTCATTAACATTACCACTCCTATCATAAACTTTATCACTTAAATCTTTGCTATTAAATGACCACAGACCGACAAGACCGGAATTCAAGGAGCTTCCACTGATTGAATTCTGAGAAGCATTTATTTTTGACTCACCCGCATTGTATAAAGTTTTTATTTCAGACAAAGATAATGCTCTATTGTAGATGCGTGCATCGTCTATTTTTCCATTAAAAAATTCTAGGGTTCCTTGAAGACTACCGATTAACCATGGATCATTATTAGTAACAGGGGTGCCATCGTGAGAAGTCGGAGAACCACTTGCTACTCCGTCGACATACATTTGAATAGCCGTAGCACCCACAACTGCCACAACATGATGCCAATTGCCATCATTTACCACTGCTGCTGATAATGCGGAAATGTCTTCAAATGGACTAGCTGTATACCAACCCATAGATACTGTTCCATCTAGCTCCACCAAAAACCAAAACTGTGGAGTACCCCCTCCATTTTGACCCTTGGAAAATATTCTTGTAAGACTTCCAGAAGTCGTTGTTTTTATCCATGCACTAAGAGTCCACCCGCCAGTTGCAAAATCGATATCTGTTGTAGTTACATAATCATTTATGCCATCAAAACTTAAAGCTTGACCTA
>CAYRHZ010000058.1:0-2808 GCA_964424295.1 uncultured Candidatus Saccharibacteria bacterium
AACATGCAGAAATTCTATCTCAAGAACTAGATTCAGAATTAATCATCATCAAAAACGGAGGACACCTTAATGGTTCTTCTGGCTTTACAGAGCTCAATGAATGTTTACAAGCATTAAATAAGATAATGAAATAGTGCGGAAGAGGTAGGTAATCACGTTTGCAAAATCAGCTCGACACTCAAATCAATAAAAGCCTAAAATCACTATTATGAAAATACTCCCAGAAAAATTTGATGCTTTTTACCGAGTAAGCGTGAAGGCTTTAATCTTTGATGAAACAAAGACAAAATTCTTGATAATAAAAGAAGATAACGGCTGGTGGGAACTTCCAGGAGGAGGTCTTGATAATGGTGAGGATGCAGAGAAAGGATTAAGACGTGAAGTAAAAGAAGAAATTGGACTCGAAGTGATAGAAATTGATATACACCCAGCATACTTTCTTATTGGTAAAAGTATGTCAGATCAATGGAGTCTCAACCTCGTTTTTGAAACAAAGGTAAAAGATTTTAATTTTACACCTACAAAAGAGGGAACGGAGATTGAATTCGTAACCCCCGAAGAAGCAAAAGAGATGCAATCTTGGAGGAACGTAAAAGAATTAGCAGATAAGTTAATTGCCGATCGGTAAGTGTGTCCATAAAGAAAAAAGCCACCATCTGGTGGTTTTTTCTTTTGTCTGCGGTACAATTGGAACGAGAACGCCGGAGCTATGTGAGCCGAGTACGGCGAACTGCGAGGCGGTGCCCAGCCCGAGTCTGTGCGACGGCACAGACGAGAGGCGAGGGCGAGTCCAAGCCCCGCAGCACTCATAAAAATCGTACCTGGTGACCTAAGCGGATCATCAGGTCCATATGAATCTCATAATTCGATTAAGTATGAAATATGAGTTATAATTTGACCATATGGGATTTTTTTCAAGGAAAACTGAAACTAAAAATGAACAGTTTGGCTCCCCTTACGCTGTATTAAATGTCTCGAAAATCGGTCTACGCTATTTTCGCATCTGTATTTTAGCGTCTGAAAAGTCCAAAGAAAGGCTACTTCAGCATTTCATAAATCATCCAAATATCGGATGGGTGTTTTCAGCAGAAGGTTGGTTCAATATCGGAATCGGTATATGGGCTCAGTCAAATAGTGAAATAAATGAAATTAGCTCTGCGATTAGAAAAGCTCTTGATCCGAAGGATACGATTGTCTACCAGTCAGAATTAACAAGCCTTCATGGTTTCGGCAATCGTCCGATTGATAAGACTGATAAGCCCATGACAATTGTGGATTCCGTCCTGCATCCAATTGAACTAATTCATACAGAGTTGGATTACTTAAAAGTACTTACTCTCGATAGTTCTATTCCAGCAAAAGAGATGTCCGAGCTACTTGGTGTGCAGGAGGGAGATGTTGTAGAGATGAACCGAAAGTTAACGGAACAGGGAATCATTGTCGGCTACCAGGAAAGAGTTAATTATGCCGGTTTATATTACAAGGTCTTTATAGACTCGTTGAGTCGGAAAAGCGATATGGCACTGGAAGAACTATTAGCCAATCTCTGGAAAGATATTCGCTGTATTTACGTGGAACGAGCCAATGGCAAATATGATGTCGAATTTGAAATTATTGTTGGGAAGAAATCTGAAATTGAAGAATACCTCTCTAATTTTACCGACTATCAAACAGTTTTACTTACTAAGAATCTTTACACAAATCTGTACCCGCTAAGTAAGGTCGCTAACCTTAAACAGATTAAAGACACTCTTTCGAGTCAAACAGGCTCTTTCATAGATTTCCGTAATTCAAAACTGTGGTATTTAAACTACAGAGCGGCGGATGCCTATCTTAATATCTATGAGAACAAGAAGTACTTTGAAGTAATGGAAAAAAGTGAGCTTGATCTATTTGATAATGTTATTGACTACATTAAGCAGAATAATCCACATACTACTTTTTCTGTTATTGATGTGGGAAGCGGAGATGGGCTAAAAGGGAGAGTGTTTATTGAGAAGATTGGTGAGGAATCAGTAAAGGCATATTACCCAGTCGATGTACAGCCAATTGAACTTGCGGCAGCCTTAAAAGCAAACGCGGATGGAAAATATGCCAAGCATCCAGTCTTGCTTGATATTGAAAATCTTCCTTCGAGATTTCCTCTCAAACTTCTTCCTGGTGAAAAGCAGATATATGTTTTCTTGGGAGGAACTTATGGAAACTTTAAGAGCGAGCTCATAAATGCTTATCTTAAATCAATTCTCAATGATCCAGAGATTATTTTTCTCGTAACAATGCCCATTGTGGCTGATTCAAAATCAGAAGCTGAAATTATTGATTCATATGCAAATCCGAAAATCGAAGATGTATTCTTTGGCCCATTACTTCAGCTTGGTTTCAGTAAAGACAATTTTGAAATAAATAAAGAGAAGCCAGAGATGCACGCTCAAGTGGCAATAGAGGAAAAGCGATTAGTGTCGTCTTTCATCCTTGCCGAAACAATTACACTAGGTGGAAGAACCTTTGAAAAAGGAACCGTTTTCAAAATGACTTCTTCTTGGAAACCTACTCTCAATGAATTTAGAGCCGCCCTTGAAAATGACTTTGCAGTTGAAAAGATATTCAACAATGACTCCATGTCCATTGCCCTCATAAAAGCAAAATCATAAATCTAATTTAAGATTATTCTTTTATTTATCAATACTAACTTACTGGTAAAAGATTTTAATTTCACACCTACAAAAGAGGGAACGGAGATTAAATTCGTAACTCCCGAAGAAGCAAAAGAGATGCAATCTTGGAGGAACGTAAAAGAATTAGCAGATA
>CAYRHZ010000059.1:0-2791 GCA_964424295.1 uncultured Candidatus Saccharibacteria bacterium
ATCTACACCATACCTTTCAATACTACCGTTATACAAAACTATATTCTCATCATCAGCAAAAGATGTTGCGATAACATCACACCTTTCGTTGCCTCCATGACCCGCATGACCCTTTACTAAATTCCAAGAAATATTTCTATGTGCTGTTTCTTCAATTATTCTTTGCCACAAATCTTTATTTAAAACATCATCCTTGGTGCTTGTCTTCCAATTATTTTTTACCCAACCTTTTACCCAACGAGTGGCCCCGTTTAAAACATAAGCCGAGTCTGTGAAAATTTCTACATCAATCTCATTTTTAGAATTTTCTAAACCAGAAATAACCGCTTGAAGTTCCATGCGGTTGTTGGTAGTTTCATTTTCTCTTCCGCCAAGTTCAGTAACTGTATCTCCGTTTACTATAATCGCACCCCAACCTCCCCTTCCTGGATTACCTCGAGATGAACCGTCAGTGTATATTGTTATCATTATTTGATTATATCAAATTAGTAAATATCGACTATTCGGAGGCGCAACTCAGGAAAATTTCTAAACTGTGACTTTTCAAGAGTGGCCACTAGGTTTATATAGCTCCCCTCTTTTATCGAAACTGGAAACTTTTCTCCAGTTTGAAAAAAAGCTATCGCTGTTACATCTTTGCCCTTGCTGTTTTTAAATTTTAGCTCTAAATGATTTTTCTCCTTACCAAAAAGTTTCATCCCTGTTATTTCTACATTACTAAAAAGGAAAAGTGGCTTAGGGTTGTCTAGTCCAAAAGGAATAAACTTTTCTACCGATGTATATGTGTTCCAATTTACATCATCTAAGGACAATTCTTTTTCGAGCAGTATATCTGGAACTATCTGCTTTTCCTTTATTAATTCTAGAAATGCCTCGTTTAGCCTATCTTCAAGTGTGTGAATATTTTCCTGTAAAATAGAAAAACCTCCCGCACCTTTGTGTCCACCATATTCTACAAAAACATCCTTGCATTTCTCCATTAGTTTTACGATGTTTGTCTCACCTCCGGCACGGCAAGAACCCTTTATTAGTCCTTCTTCACCACTTTCTCCATTTCTTCCCCAAAAGAAAACTGGTCTATTGTGTTCATCCGAAAAAGTATTTGCTACAAGTCCCAAAAGAGATGGCTTCCATTCTGGGTTTCCAAAAACAAAAACGTGTCTCATGTCTTCCTTTCTCTCATCCAGTCTTTTATTTAATTCTCTGACCATACTTCCAACCACTCCCTTTCTTTCTGAATTTATATTATTTAAATGCTCTGCCAAAACCCCGGCCTCCTCCACATTTTGAGTAGAAAGCATTTTGAATGCGTCCAATGGAATTCCCATACGACTTGCTGCATTTATGCGAGGGGTAATCATAAAAGCTATATCATCTTCCGTAAGCGTACTTTGGTCCATTTTCAACATTGAAAACAGCTTCTGAAGCCCTACTCTAGGAGTTTTTTGCATTACTTTCATTCCATAGTACGAAAGAACTCTGTTCTCGCCTAAAAGCGGAACCATATCCGACATAGTTGCAAGTCCTATCATGTCTAGAAGCCATTTCTCTTGCCCGTCTTTCCATTCAAAAACCCCATCATCTTTCCCCTTCTTAATAAGGGCCTGAATAACTTTAAAAATAACTCCTGATCCACAGAGCATTTTCTCTGGGTACTCGCACCCCTTTTGTTTCGGGTTTATTATTCCAAAAGCTTTTGGAGTTTTTTTAGGAGGAATATGGTGATCGGTAATAATCACATCCATCCCTAAAGTATTTGCTAGATCTACCTGAGAGACATCTGTGATGCCACAATCAATAGTAATAATGAGTTTTACACCATCCTTATGTAGAGTCTCAATCGCATTATTGTTTAAACCAAATCCCTCCTCATTTCTAAGTGGAATATAGTTTGTAAAGTTCTCAAAACCAATTTTCTTAAAAAAGTCGTGAAGCGCAACTGCTCCAGGTATGCCGTCAGCGTCATAGTCAGAAAAAATTCCTATTCTCTCTTTATTTTTAATTGCTTTCAAAATCCTCTTTACCACCTTATCCATGTCTTTCAAAAGAAATGGATCGTGCAAGTGGGTATCGTAATTTGGGTTTAAAAAGGTGTCTGCAGAATCCAAACTTTCTATTCCTCTTGCGTGTAGCATAGAACGCACTAATGGAGAATATGCTTTAAAAATCTTGTCTATGCTTTCTGGGATACTAGGTCTTACAGAGTATTTTTTCATCAATCTAGTTTAACACAATTGCCATCTGTCAAAATGTGATAATATACTCCTATGACAGATTGTATATTTTGCAAAATAGTTAAGGGAGAAATACCTTCAAATAAGGTATTTGAGGACGATGAGTTTTTGGCTTTTCTCGACATTCATCCAAAAGCCGAGGGACACACACTACTTATACCAAAATCTCACTACCCTTGGTTTACAGATGTTCCAGAAGATTTATCAGATAAGCTATTTAGAAACGCACACAAGATCTCGAAGGATTTAAAGGAAAAATACCAAGCTGACTATGTAAGACTAGGAATAGTCGGTACTGATGTTGCTCACACCCACATACACTTGATACCTCTTAAACTAGATACTAAAAAAGAAGGACTAGACACTGTTTAATTTATAACGAAAAAACCACACACTCCTCCAAGTGTGTGGCGTATATTGCCTCAGAATTGAGGACTTGTATTACTTGCTGTCTGCGAAACGCAACGCTGGGTTTCCGGGGTGCCATGTGCAGCCGAGCCAATTCCAGCCCAGGAGAACCTCACCCTCGTCCATGACAAGCCACGGAACGTAGAGGC
>CAYRHZ010000060.1:0-2664 GCA_964424295.1 uncultured Candidatus Saccharibacteria bacterium
AACTTCTTGGGCAACTGCCATTATTTACACCCGTATCACATTGTTCACCAGCTTCAATTGAACCATTACCACAACTTACCGGAGGAGCCACAACATTCACAGTTATAGGTTGTGCATTTACAGTCTTAGTACCATAACCACCATATCCCGTTGCCTGTAAATTAAAAGTAGCGGTTCCAGCTGAAGAACCAGTACAAGTTGTACCATCTGTATTATTTAAAGTTGTAAAACCACTTGCCACATCACAAGTTACTGGGCCACTGTATGTTAACTGTGATCCTGAAGTAATCTCAGTTGCATTCCAAGTAATGTCAAACTGACTACCCACCGTTACAGCTGAGTTTGTCGTATTAAAACCATTTATTGAAACCTCTCTTCCATACATTGTTAATGTGACATTAGCGTCAGCATCATTTACATAAACTTCAGCACTAACATAGTGAAAATCGTTTGATGTGTTTCCTATACCATCAGTCCAACTTGGAATATTTCCACTGGCATCCCCTATATTTCCTGCACCATTTGGGTCAATGACATTCCAGCATGAACCATTCCACATTGAACCAGTGTTACTAATACACACACTAACGCCGTACTTACCTCCAGATGGACCGAAACCTCCATGTCCATCATACGTACCAGAAACATTCACAGAATATACTTGTTTCTCTGTTCCAAATGGTGGAGTGTTTGTGATCTGACTAACACTGCTTCCATGTCTCGAAACGGACATATTGGTAGAATATGTACCTGTCGCTGCATTTAAAGCAGAAAAAGAAAATAAACCAACTAATGCTACTGATAATAAAAGGATTTTTTTAAAATTATTCATATTTTAGTATTTAGGTCCAATATATGTAATTTCACTTGCCTTCTTTTGAATTCCCCCTAAAAAGTTTCTAGATAGTTTAACATCTATCCCTTGCGAGACATTCTGCACATCTTTTCTAAGTGTCTCAAGGTCGACATTGGCAGTATCCTTAGGTAACTTAGCCACCTCAAACATCTGTCCACCTTTAGGGATCATAAAAGATTTTTTTACAATTTTTGCAGTGGAATCAACCTTTATTTCATATTCGTATGAAGGAACAAATTTACTCTTTTCATCTTCAAAAGAACCTAATACGATTATTGAGCTGGCTTCAACAGACTTCACTGTACCTATAAACTTATCTGACTTTTTACTGTTGCTAGATGTAGTTGTGAAAAATAAAAATACTAAACTTGTAATTAGAATTAATACGAAAATTAATTTTTTAGAATTATACATATTATATAAATTACTATTTGATATATATTTTAGTTTATTAAATTTTTTTTGTAAACGAAAAAAGTGGACAACGACATATAGCCGTTGCCCACCTTTTCACCTTGTCTTCAACTTGATTACTGGGTGTAGCCCACCTCGAACGCGTGATGAGCCCAACGCTCACCTTCACCATAGATGGTGGTCTTCATCTCCACCAAGATGTACCTGAACGGTGTTGACATCATCATGAACATGCCGCCGGTGCCGAAGAAGTCATCGACTCCGGGCCTGTTGATGAAGCCATTACCGAACTCGGGACCGCTCTTGGTTACTCCGTCGTTTGACGGATACAACCAGTAGTTGATCCCAGTACCTCCCCGCTGTCCGAGATCATCGACTCGGAAACGAATGCTGGGAGAGAATCGGAACGTGCCGTTCTGAATCACACCCGCGGATGGGCTGAGACTCACCAGCTGCAGAATCGCGATGAAGTCTCGCGAAGGATCGCCGTCCATCTTCGGGCGGATTTCTGCGGTAGGTACTTTGAGCGTTGTGCCACCGGGTGACGGGGTGTTGGTGACACAGCTAGGCGACAAGAGCGGTGCGCTCACGCAGACATTTGCAGTGGCATCATCGCCAGCTTCGGCACAACCGATCACGGTTGTGAAAGCCACAAGGGCAAGAGCGACGAGAGCCGAACGAAACGTTGACATAGTGCCTCCCTTTGCCCCCTTGGGCTGAGTGAATGTGTGAAAGAGCCTAGAACAGGTGCAGGATCTAAATTAACAATATACTAGTATATAATTAAAAGTCAAGTGTGCTTATCCACAACCTATATCCCTGTCCTAGAAAGTAGAGATTTTATAGTTTTAAGAGCAATTTTAATATCCAGCCAAAATGAACGATTCTTTATGTAGAAAATATCATATGTAAGTTTTTCTTTTGTTAGATTTACTTCTGGACCATGATGAGGGTGAAGTTCCTGATGTGTTTGTGCCCATCCAGATAGGCCGGGCTTAATTAAGTGTCTGATATTGTAGTAAGGAATCTCTTTGTCATATATTGCAACACCTGTAGGTAGCTCTGGTCTTGGGCCAATCAAAGATATATCCCCCGTCAGGACGTTCCACAACTGAGGTAATTCATCTATACGAGTTTTACGTAAAAAATTACCAACTTTAGTTACTTTATTTTCTTTACTTGAACTTAAATCGACTTCATTTCTACTCATTGAACGAAACTTGTACAACTTGATGCTTTTTCCATCCTTACCGACTCTATCTTGAGATATGAAAATACTTCCCCCATCGTCAAACTTAATAGCAACATAAACAAATGGATAAAAAACCAATGAAATAAGACCTAATATGAAAGACACTATAAGATCCATTACTCTTTTAAGAAAATCATAGGTG
>CAYRHZ010000061.1:0-413 GCA_964424295.1 uncultured Candidatus Saccharibacteria bacterium
ATCTAATGCGAGTACAACCTCAACTTCTACACCCGAAACAATAAGCACAACTTCTCCCGTTCAAATAAATGTTGAAGTAAGTATCTAGTTTTTAATCGTGATATAATTTCGGTATGAAAAATGAAATCGCAGTTTTTGGAGGGGGCTGTTTTTGGTGTACTGAAGCAGTTTTTAAAATGTTAAAAGGGGTAAGTGAAGTTTTGCCAGGATACTCTGGCGGAAAAACTAAATATCCAACATATGCAGAAGTCAGTATGGGGGATACCGGACATGCAGAATGCACCCAGATACAGTTTGACCCAGATCAGATTACATACAGAGATTTGTTAACTGTTTTCTTTGGTTCTCATGACCCCACTACTTTAAATAGACAGGGCGCAGACGTGGGAACTCAATATAGATCAGTAATTTTT
>CAYRHZ010000061.1:423-2654 GCA_964424295.1 uncultured Candidatus Saccharibacteria bacterium
AGAAAACTGCTGAAGAATTTATTAATGAAATTAATAATTCTAGTACCGAAGGTAAAAAAGTGGTTACGGAGGTTGTGCCACTCACAGTTTTTTATTCCGCAGAAAATTATCATAAGGATTATTACGAGAGAAATAAAAGCGAGGCTTATTGTGAGATTGTAATCAATCCGAAACTAGAGAAAGTTGTTCAAAAATACAGTAATTTATTAGCATATAAGTCTAAACAACAATAATATGCATATTAATGAAAAAGAGTTAAAAGAGAAATTAACACAAGAGGAGTACAAAGTTCTGAGAGAAAAAGGCACTGAAGCTCCTTTTTCAGGTAAGTTGTTGCACGATGACAGAGACGGAATGTATAAATGTAAGGTCTGCGGACAAGATTTATTTTCTTCAGATGCAAAATTTGATTCTGGGACGGGTTGGCCTAGTTTTGACGAGGCCTTAGATGGAAGTGTGGCTGAAACAGAAGATACAGAGCACGGGATGGTTCGAACTGAAATAACTTGTTCAAAATGCGGTTCGCATTTAGGACACGTTTTTCCTGATGGGCCGACAAAAACCGGAAAGAGATACTGTTTAAATTCAGTTTGTCTAGATTTAGAGCCAAAAAATTAAAATATTTGGTGCTTGTTGTCAAATTATGTTGTATAATACTCCTGTAAGAGATTAGGCCATACATTCGTCATTATAAGAGTAAGTAATATTAGATTAAATTAAAAATATGAAAAAAAGCTTAGTTTTAGCCTCGATTTTAGGTTTTATGCTGTCATTTGCGCCACTTGTAGGTGCTACAACAATGCCAGTTCAAACACAGTACACAGTTAAAGTTGGGCAAACAGTGTATGTTAAAAATTATCTCAATATGGGGATAACTTTAGAGAAAATCACAAATACAGGTGAAGTTCTTTCACAAACAGACTCGACCAAACCCGTACAGTTTAGAAAAACTGCAACAATACATGTTTTTTCTGAAGGTGGTTGTGGAACAGGTGGAAGTGGTGGCGTGCCAACACCAGGACCAATGCAAATGGGTGTAGCCCAAGAAGTAAAGGATACTACTAGATGTCTTGGTATGCCTTCTTTCGACAATGATTATACTTTTAGTGAAGGACAAACAGTAAATGCATTGGCGCTAAAAATAAAGTTGGTATCTGTTTCTGAAGACTCTGTAGTAATTGATACAAATTTTTCTGGAAATGACGATGGTAGTACTGATGATGTAAAGGAAATTCCAATTGGAAGAGACTTTGGTGACAGAGGAAATACTGGGGGAACTATTGATGCTGGTCTGGGTTCAGGATCTGGTGTTATATATCCGACAACTTCAATAACAATATGTCCTATGGGCAAAGAAGATTGTCAGGTGTGTGCGAACGGTTCATGTAAAGAAAAAACAGTCCCTTATACTGAAGGTACAGAAACCGCTCCTGGTGTTAGAACAATGATGTTAAGAGGCGATGAGGAAATTCAAAGCGTTAATGCAGATGATAGTTCAACTACTGCGCCATCATACAAAGTGAAGGCTATTAGAAAAGCTAGATTATTTTTCATCTTTCCGGTAGAAGCAGAGTTGAGTTACTCTGTTGATGCAAAAACTGGTTCTACTACTGAAGTTAGAAGACCATGGTGGAATTTTCTAGCCTGGTAAGCTAAAAAAGGATTTTTAAAAAAATACGTTTGTGTTAGAATGTCTATATGGATAGAAATTCTTTGCAAACGTATTTTTTTGTAGGTTTATTACTCATCGCTACGGTTCTTGTCTTTGCTTTATTTAGTCCTTTTCTTGAAGTATTGATTTTGTCATCTATATTTGGAGTTGTACTTAGTCCTCTTAATAGGAAAATATCAATGTATCTAGGAGGGCACAACGGACTATCTGCTTTTATAGTAGTAGTACTATTTGCAATTGTAGTTATTACTCCGGCAGTTTTTCTTACAACAGAAGTTTTTAATGAATCCAGAGGCTTATACAATCAATTAAATTCAGATAGCGAGATAGGCTATATTCAAAATATTACAAATTCAATAGAAGAGCCGATACAAAAAATTTACCCCGCTTTTTCTATAGACATCAGTAGCTATGCAGGTGCTTCAGCTGACTTTATAACTGGGCACTTGAGCACAATTCTCTCGAGTGTTTTTAGTATAGTGACAGGCATAGTGCTTATATTCATTTCACTCTATTTCTTTTTGAAAGACGGTAAAAAATTTAAAGATATTCTTATTGG
>CAYRHZ010000062.1:0-2628 GCA_964424295.1 uncultured Candidatus Saccharibacteria bacterium
CCTATGCGTATTGCTGAAATAGCAAAACTTTACAGATACGAAGCTTCTGGAAACCTTTCTGGACTTGTTCGAGTGCGCTCATTCTGTCTAGCTGACTCACATATCATTTGTGCAGATGTTGACCAAGCACAAAGTGAAGTTAAGGGAGTTCTAGACCTTATTGAGGAAGCTGTAGGGTTCTTTGGACTTAAAAAGGGTGAGGATTTCTGGTACAGACTTTCTTTGGGAGACAGAGCGGATGATAAAAAATATTTCAAAGATGATGCAGCGTGGGATGAAGCTGAACAAGTTCTAAGAGAAGTTCTTCAAAACCAAGGAGTAAAGTTTACTGAAGCAAAAGATGAAGCAGCATTCTATGGACCAAAGATTGATATTCAAATGAAAGACGTTCGAGGTATTGAAAACACAGCTTTTACAGTGCAATACGACTTCGTAATGCCAAAAAGATTTAACCTAGTTTACACAGCAAAAGATGGAAGTGAAAAACTAGCTACTGTTGTTCACCGATCTTCTATTGGTGCTATCGAGAGAGTTATGGCATTCCTTATTGAGAAATACGAAGGAAACTTCCCTCTATGGCTATCACCTACTCAAGTAAAAGTTATTCCTGTGAGAGAAAACCACAACGAAAAAGCTGAGGAAATTTTCAAAATACTACTGGAAGCCGGCATCAGAACAGAGCTAGACAACGCAGATGAAAACCTTGGAGGAAAAGTTCGAGACGCAAAAACAAATAAAATGCCCTACTGGATTGTATTAGGAGATAAGGAGATAGAAGCCGGAAAAGTTACCCTAGAGTCCCGCGACAACGGCCAGCTTGGACAGATGACGATTGAAGAAGTCGTGGCAAAATTACAAACAGAAATTAAGGAGAAAAAGTAACCCCAAATATATGACTAAAAGATTATATAAAAGCAGTGAAAACAAAGTTGTTGCAGGTGTAATAGGTGGACTGGGAGAATACTATGATATTGACCCAACGATACTCCGACTTGGTTTCATAGTGCTAGCAATATTTACAAATCTTATTCCCGCTGTAATAGGTTACATTGTTGCAATGCTTATTGTTCCAAAGAAAACAGAAGTACATCACATCCATCACACCGTGAAGCACGAACACAAACACGAAGAAAAGAAAGAAGATGTAATAAACCTTTAAAACTAAAAACCGCGATCTGGCGGTTTTTAGTTTTCTATAATTTTCAGAACTTCTTAAATTGCCTTAGATGCTAGGCGCTGGAGATTTTGTGATTGAGCCGTACAGATAGTACGGTGAATGAACAAAATTGAACAGCAACAACGCAGATGAGGTGATTTTAGAAGTTCTACTTATATGTCTAGGTTTGCGGCCTTAGCGTTGCTCTGTATAAATGACTTTCTCGCTGGCACATCAGTTCCCATCAAAACATCAAAGATCTTATCTGCACTAGCAGTACTCTCTACAGCAACTTGTTTTAGAACTCTCCTTGCGGGGTCCATAGTAGTTTCCCATAGCTCTTCGGGGTTCATTTCTCCAAGACCCTTGTATCTTTGTATAGAGACTTTAGAAGCCTTTGGCTTATCATCTTTCTTTGATTTTTTATCAGCTTCCTCAGCAGCTTCTTCCTCTTCTTCATCATCTACCATAGGTCCGTCACCAATCTCTACCACAGCTTCTTTTCCAACAAATTTATCTTTTTCTTCATCAGTATAAGCATAGAAAATCTCTTTTCCTTTCTTTATTTTATATAGTGGTGGTTGAGCGATATAAACAAAACCTCCATCCAGTAGTGGTCTGAAATATCTGTATAGCAAAGTTAGTATCAGTGTTCTAATGTGCGCACCGTCAACGTCCGCATCGGTTGCGATGATTATTTTGTGATATCGAAGCTTTGAAATATCAAACGTATCTCCAATAGCGGTACCCAAAGCAATAACAAGGTTTTTGATTTGCTCAGACTCTAGTAGTCTATCCAGTCTTGCTCGCTCAATGTTAAGAATTTTTCCTCGGAGTGGAAGTATGGCCTGTGTTCTTCTATCACGGCCCATTTTACTAGAACCTCCCGCAGAGTCTCCCTCCACAATGAAGAGTTCCGAATCCTCGGCACTCTTTGACTGACAGTCTGCTAGTTTCCCAGGAAGCGTCATTCCTTCTAGTGCGCCTTTTCGAAGGACAGAGTCTTTAGCAGCCTTTGCAGCCTTTCTCGCCTTCAGCGCCAATACAACTTTGTTTATGATAGCCTTTGCATCATCAGGATTTTCCTCTAGGAAATACATGAAAGCCTCAGAGAAAATAGTGTTCACTGATGACTGAGCTTCCACTGTTCCAAGCTTTGCTTTTGTCTGTCCTTCAAACTGAACTTCTCGAAGTTTTACAGAAATGACTGCAGTTAGTCCTTCTAGTACGTCTTCTCCAGTAAAGTTATCTTCTGATTCTTTAATTAAATTATTCTTTCTTCCGTATGAATTTAGTATTCTAGTTAGTGCAGTTTTAAAACCAGTTACATGTGTTCCACCTTCTGGGTTATAAATATTGTTTGCAAAAGCTGAAAGCCTGCAAGAAATATCGTCTACATACTGAAGGGATACCTCTACTGACTCCCACTCGTTTGTTTTCTTTTCTACATAAAAAACATTTTTGTGAATAGG
>CAYRHZ010000063.1:0-2601 GCA_964424295.1 uncultured Candidatus Saccharibacteria bacterium
TGGTTGTTCCTAATACCCCGAGGCCGGAGAGAGTTGTAGCAATATTTCCTGAATTACCAGAGATAGAAGCTGTTGGAGTTCCAGAGTTAACATTGATGAATGCGAATTTAGAAGAGGCTGTTGATACTCCACCGAGAAGAAGATCTAGGGTTGTGTTTCTTGGTTGAATTGTTCCACTTACAATATTCCAGTTACTTCCAGTTCCTGTGCAAGATGCCCAAGTTGGAGTTGTTCCTCCTACCAAACAGTCAGAAGCACTTCCTGCTGAAGTTTGAGCTACTACTCCACTTCCATTTGTGTAAAGAAGACCACCGTTGTTTGTGAATGAAGAAAGAGTTAGACCAGAGAATGTTGGAGTTGCTCCTGTATGAATATCCTGAGGAAGACTTAATGTTACTGCACCTGTTGCACCTGATACATTTACTTGATTTGCTGTTCCTGCAAGACTTGTTACACCTGTGTTTGCTAAATTAAGAGTTCCACCAAGAGATACCACTCCACCACCTGAAAGTCCTGCCCCGGTATTTATCGTTATACTTGAGTTTTGTAATTCTGAGTTGGTTACTACACCTGTTGATAAAACTCCATTGGTGCTCTTAACAACTCCTGTTCCTAAACCAAATATATTTATGTTTCCTGTTGTTGAAGAACCAATCGTTAATGTTTGTTTGTTAGTTGTACCAATGTTTCCCTGTCCATCGATGTATGTTGCAATATTTCCTGAATTACCAGAGATAGAAGCTGTTGGGGTACCAGAGTTAACATTGATGAATGCGAATTTAGAAGAAGCTGTTGATACTCCACCGAGTAAAAGATCTAGGGTTGTGTTTCTTGGTTGAATTGTTCCACTTACAATATTCCAGTTACTTCCAGTTCCTGTGCAAGATGCCCAAGTTGGAGTTGTTCCTCCTACCAAACAGTCAGAAGCACTTCCTGCTGAAGTTTGAGCTACTACTCCACTTCCATTTGTGTAAAGAAGACCACCGTTGTTTGTGAATGAAGCGAGTGTTGTTGTTTGTCCTGATGGAACTGTGAGTCCTCCATTTGCCGATATTAAACCTGAAGCAGCGAGTGTTCCTGTAACTAACGTATTTTCAGCGATTGCAACATTTCCTGTTGTTGAACCACCAATTGTGAGTGTCTGGTTGTTAGTTGTTTGAAGTGATCCAGCTTTATCTAAAACTATGTCTCCGGAAAGAGTTGCAACTTGTGAACCTCTTGCAGCGTTAACATTTAGGATTGCGAATTTAGCTGATGTACTTGATTGGCCTCCGATCAAAAGATCTGTTGTTGAGTTGTATGGATAAAGTGCTCCGCTTGATACTCCCCACTTCGAGGAATCAATTCCTGTTGCTGCGATTGTTATTGAACCTGATCCATTGGTGATTGATATATTATTTCCAGCAGTAAGTGTCGAGAGAGAAAGTCCTGATCCGTTTCCAATTAAAATCTGCCCATTAGTTGCTCCTGATGTATCAATTCCTGTTCCACCGTTTGCAGTTGGAAGTATTCCTGTTATTTCAGTAGATCCTGCTGATAAGTTAATTGGTGAAGAAGTTAATACTCCTGCTGCATTTGAATGAATTATTCCTGCCCCATATCCTGAGAATTGAATTCCGTTATTTGCCCCATTTCTTCCAGACAAAACTAAATTTCCTGTTGTACTTCCACCAAGAGTTAATGTTTGGTTATTTGTTGTTTGGATAGAGGCTGCTTTGTCTAGAACTATGTCTCCAGAAAGAGATGCAATCTGACTTCCTCTTGCAGAGTTAATGTTTAGGATTGCGAACTTTGCTGAAGCACTACTTTGTCCTCCGATTAGAAGATCAGCTGTTGAATTATTTGGATAAAGAGCTCCATTTGTTTGACCCCAGAATGATTCTAGGCCTGATTGATTACATGAACCAAATGATGGCGCAGACCCTGCTCCATTTGAAAGCAAACAATTCCCTACTGAGCCTTGTGTTGTAAGCTGAGTTAATAATCCTGATCCATTAGTATACAGAAGGCCACCGTTTGTTGTGAATGTTGAAAGTGTGATAGCTCCACTTGCATTTAATGTTGTAACATCACTGATCGCTCCAGAAGAAATATCAATTCCATTGATTGTTTCGTCAGTTGCTCCAGTAATTACACCTGAAACATTAAGTGTTCCTGTAATAGCTGTATTGCCATTGATGTTCGTAGCATCCTGAAGATTAATTACGCCCGCTCCAGAATCAATGTTTATGAATCCTGTTGTAGAGTTACCGATTGAGAGAGTCTGTCCATTGGTTGTTCCTAATACTCCAAGGCCGGAGAGAGTTGTAGCAATATTTCCTGAATTACCAGAGATAGAAGCTGTTGGGGTACCAGAGTTAACATTGATGAATGCGAATTTAGAAGAAGCTGTTGATACTCCACCGAGTAAAAGATCTAGGGTTGTGTTTCTTGGTTGAATTGTTCCACTTACAATATTCCAGTTACTTCCAGTTCCTGTGCAAGATGCCCAAGTTGGAGTTGTTCCTCCTACCAAACAGTCAGAAGCACTTCCTGCTGAAGTTTGAGCTACTACTCCACTTCCATTTGTGTAAAGAAGACCACCGTTGTTTGTGAATGAAG
>CAYRHZ010000064.1:0-2581 GCA_964424295.1 uncultured Candidatus Saccharibacteria bacterium
TAACACAAGGGTATATGGCTTTTGGAATTTCCGCGTTAGTATTTGGTCTTTTTGCTGCTATTAGAATATTTTCAGCAGGAAAGTTTTTATCTTTTGGAATTTTTACTAGCACTACCGCATCGATGTTGGGAAGTTGGAATAATGCAGCGATACTGTTTGCTGTATCTGCGGTTTTGTCCCTGATTACTCTTGAAATGAACAGGGGACTAAGTAAATTAGTTAGAGCAATGCTATACGTTGGTCTAGTTCTATCTTTGTTCTTTGTTGCGTTAGTTAACTTCGCTGCTATTTGGGTAATTCTTGGATTAGTAGCTTTTCTTTTTATCCTTTTCAGGATGTTCTCTATTTATTCAGAGACTCCTGTTCCAATAACTTGGGTTAAAAGATTATCTAAAGCTCCTAGAGTTTCTGTTGTAGTTTTAGTTTTGTCTCTGGTTTTTGTTATCTGGAGCAATAGTCTAGGAATATTTTTGGCAGACAAGCTCAGTGTTGCAAACATTGAAGTTCGCCCATCTTTCTCTACGACAATGGAGATCGCAAGAAGTACTATTAAAGAAAAACCGTTGTTTGGTTCTGGCCCAAATACATTCGTAACACAATGGCTTACATATAAGCCGGCAGATATTGTAGCTACTGTTTTTTGGAATACTGACTTTACAAATGGTATCGGTCTAATTCCTACACTGGCTGTAACAACTGGATTAGTGGGTATACTATCGTGGTTACTATTCTTAGGTTTCTATGTTTATCTTGGGGTAAAGTCAATCTTTGTGAGACTTGAAGACGGTTCAAACAGATACCTCGTCATCAGTACTTTCTTTGTATCATTATTGCTTTGGATGACACATTTCGTTTATGTTCCAAGTACAGTGCTATTCGTTCTAACCTTCTTCTTTACTGGTCTTTTCTTTGCTTCTATATATATGGCAGGAATAATACCTGTAGTTAATCGAAGGTTTAATACAAATCCAAAAGTAGGCTTTGTATCTTCATTAGTTATGGTGGCATCCCTTGTGGCAGTTGTCAGTCTTGGTTATGGATTATTTAGAAATTCACTTTCTCTGTGGCATTTCCAAAAAAGTTCATTTGCGCTAAATACAAACAACGACAGTAAGGGGGCAGAAAGCTATATGTTAAAAGCTATAGTTGCTGTTCCAAACGATATATATTACCGAGCATTGTCAGAAATTCAGATATTTAAGTTAAATGAAGTTTTGGCTCAAGATCCAAAAGTGGTAAAACAAGAAGACATTCAAAAACAGTTTAGTGATGGATTACTAAATGCTATAACAGCTGCAAAGTCTTCTGTTGATAGAGATGCTTCAAACTATCTAAACTGGGTTTCATTAGGTAGGGTATATGACGCAGTTTCTATTCCTCAGTTAAATATTTCAGGTGCTTATGAAAGTGCTCAGTTGGCATACATTGAAGCACTAAAAAGAAACCCAAAGAATCCGGGAATACTAATGCTATTGGCAAGATTGTCTGCAACAAGAAATGATCTTAAGCAGGCAGAGTCTTATGCGCAACAAGCAATACAAATTAAGAATAACTATCTAGATGCTTACTTCTTGTTGTCACAAATAGAAGTAGCAAATGGAAATATTGCAGGTGCTGTAAAATCTGTAACGTCAGCTTCAGTTATTGATCCAACAAATCCAGCAATATTCTTCCAACTAGGATTGCTTAAATATAACCAGCAGGATTTCAAGGGGGCCATAGAGCCACTAGAGAAGGCAACTACAATGACTCCTGATTATGCAAACGCAAAGTTTTTCCTAGGACTTTCCTATGAAGCAACGGGTGCTCACGACAAGGCTATAAAGCAATTTGAAGATTTGGTAGTTTCAAATCCAGATAGTAAGGAGGCAACAGCTATTCTCGAAAATCTTAAGGCTGGTAAACCTATCTTTACAAACGCTGCAGATACTAAACCTGAGAAGGGTAAGGAATTACCAATAAAAGAGACTCCATAAGTATAGTTTCCAAATTTGGCCAATCTCATCGCCAAAACAAAAAACCAATTCCCTCAATGTACCATCTGTACACCTCCGGAATTGGTTTTTTGTTTTTGCGCGACCTTGTCTCAAATTAAAAAACTATCAAATTCTCAGGCTTGGCTCTAGGGGTAAATTCTGCAATAATGGATGGATGGTAAAAAGGCTTTTAGATTTTCTAAGTAGAGAGATATCCGGTTTGCACGAAGCTGCTTATCTATTGGGATTTTTCGCGATTTGTTCCCAGGTACTGGCCCTTTTTAGGGATAGGATTTTGGCTTCTGAGTTTGGTGCTGGAAACGTGCTCGATATATATTATTCAGCTTTTAGAATCCCAGATATTCTTTTTGTAACTGTGGCGTCTATTGTTTCTGTTTCAGTACTCATTCCATTTCTTATGGAAAGAATGGATAAGGGGGATGTTGAGGCAAAACAGTTTATAGATTCAGTTTTTACTTTCTTCTTTATATTTATTTCTGTTATAGGAATCATCGCATATATAACAGCGCCATTTTTGATGGCCAAACTTTTCCCTCTATTCACCACATCAACAGATTTTCCTGAACTTGTTAGTTTAACTAGAA
>CAYRHZ010000065.1:0-2576 GCA_964424295.1 uncultured Candidatus Saccharibacteria bacterium
GAAAGAAGGCCTATATCACGAACACCCTGAAGATACACATCTCCTCCTTGTCCTCCGTTGCCTCCTCCTGGCCCGGCATGGTCGATGCCTTTAAAGTGCATCCAGGAAACGATTCCGTCCCCGCCCTTACCAGAATGTATATTAATAGTAAGCTCATCTATGAACATAGGGATACTCTAACAGAAAGCTCTCGAATGACCAAGGCTATTAAATAAAGTGGTTATCCACAAAAGTTAAAAATGGCAATTTGCAAAAAAAGTATAATTTGATACAAATACTTCAAACCTGCAGATATTTATATTAAATCGCAGAAAAATTATTAAAAATAATTTTTTAAAAAAATGTCAGAAGATGAAAACGAGTTTGAAAGAGACGATGAACTGGTTCCGCCGCCGATAATAAAGAAGGGTAAAAAAGGTGGAAGCCCTGAAGAAGACGGTGCTCTCATTTCACACGCTTTCGATGATATTGATGTTGCTGAACCAGTAGAACCACTAGAAGCTGCGGAAGGAGATGATTTTGATCCAGAATCTGGGGATGTGGATGCTGATGCGATAGCAGAAGCTGAAGACGTTGAGGAGCCTTATGATGATAGAGATCTCTACTAATTTAAAAACACCTCGCACTCGCGGGGTGTTTTTAAATGGTTTTTATTTTTATAAACCTTCTCTTGCCTACTTTATAAACCCCTGAGGACACTTCTGCATCAGCGTCAGAAATCTTTTCTCCTGTATCGGTATTGGTTACCGCACCTTCAGAAACAAGCCTCCTAAACTCTGATTTTGAAATTACGATTTGATTAATCATTAGTATTTCTGAAAGAGGTACACCTTTTGCAACACTTACCTCAATAACGTCTTCTGGAACACCACCTTTTGCAAAAGTGTTTTCAAAATTCTCCTCTGCCCTTTTTGCTAGTTTTTGATCAAAACAAAGAGCCACTAGTTCCCTAGCTAGATACATCTTGTAGTTCTTTGGGTTTTCTCCTGAAGACAAGGACTCTTTTATTTTTTCTATATCACTGTTAGGAACATCTGTGATGATTTCAAATCCAGGAACAATCATTTCATCAGTCCAACTCATTACCTTTCCATACATTTCTTCTGGATTCTGATCAAGAGAGACCATATTACTCTCGGTCTTGCCCATTTTCTTACCAGATGAATCGACAAGTAGTTTAGTTGCGAACACAAACTTCTCCTTGTTTTTAAGTGTCTTCATTAGGTCTCTACCAGCGAGCATGTTCCAAGTCTGGTCGTTGCCTCCTATTTCCCCGTCGACATCCATAGCCACCGAGTCATATCCCTGCATTAGTGGATACATAAACTCTGATAGGTTTATAGGCTTACCCTCTTTCATTCTTTCTGAAAACATTTCCCTCTCAAGCATTTGTTGAACAGTAAAATTTGAAGATAGTTCTAAAACATCTGAAAACTTCATTTTGTCGTGCCAGGTAGAATTAAATTTCAGCTCCGCTTTATTGGGCCCTGTGAAATTTATAAATTTTGATGCTTGTGATTTGTAATTTTTTAAATTCTTTAAAACTTCTGCTCTTGTAAGTTTTTTACGCGTTGCCGTCTTATCTGTAGGGTCTCCTATCATTGCAGTAAAATCCCCCATAAGTAATATGACTTGGTGTCCCATTTTTTGGAACTTTCCAAGTTTAAGCATTGGTATTACATGTCCCATATGAAGGGTGGGGCCAGTTGGATCAACACCTAAGTACAGAGTGACTCTTTCGCCTCTCAACATTTTAGATTTTAGAAATTCTTTATTAGGAAAAATATTTTCAACACCACGAGACAGCAGTTCATCTATGTCCCTTTCGTTAGTAGAGATTTTTGGTTTTAGAAAGCCAAACATTTAATCACTTTACCATAAATATGTTAGAATACGAAATATGAAAAATAACGTTTTATTTAAAGCTTTTGCTAAACACGGCCTTAGAAATGTGCTTGTTTTTGTGTTTTCTTTAGGTGTAATACTCGGTGGAATTATGCTTATATGGGTGTCTACATTCAAAATCCCCTCTTTGGAAACAATTCAGGAAAGAAAAGTTAGCCAGTCAACAAAAATATATGACGCCACAGGAAAAATACTACTTTACGATGTATACCAGAAAAGAAAGAGTACGGCTGTGCCTTTCGAAAACATATCTCAATATGTAAAAGACGCAACTGTGTCTATCGAAGATAAAACATTCTACACAAACAGCGGAGTAAGACCGCTATCTATTCTTCGTGCTGTTTTGGTGGACATTGCTACGCTTAGTTTGGCACAAGGAGGATCTACTATCACCCAGCAGGTGGTTAAAAACTCTATATTGGTTGGAGATAAAACAGCAACGAGAAAATTGAAGGAGTTGGTTTTGGCACTAAAACTAACAAAAGTAGTAAGTAAAGATGAGATTCTTTCTATGTACCTAAACGAAAACCCTTACGGAGGAACTATTTATGGAGTAGAGGAAGCTAGTCAATCTTTTTTTGGAAAAAACTCTTCGGACGTGACACTGGCTGAGGCAGCATATCTTGCCGCAATTCCACAAAGACCTTCTTACCTTTCCCCTTATGGTCTAC
>CAYRHZ010000066.1:0-2550 GCA_964424295.1 uncultured Candidatus Saccharibacteria bacterium
CAGGAAGTCTTTACTAATGCGGACTAAATGATCTCCAAAGGTGGTACAATGAACCTATGATTATATTATTTATACTAGGTTTGTTATTAGGTGCTTTAGCGGTTGTATTCTCACTTCAGAATATAGATGTAGTGACTGTAGCCTTTTTTAATTGGCAGATGACGGGTTCACTTTCGGTAGTATTGTTAATGGCGATATTGGTAGGAATGCTTATTGTTCTGCTTATCATCCTTCCTGGAAGTATTGGAAATTACTTCAAATCCCGAAAGTTTAAAAAGGAAATCGCTAGACTAGAAGAAGAACTTCGAAAACAAAAAGAGAAAACTGTTTTTGCAAAAGAGGTGCCACCTACGCCAGTTGATATCGCAAAAATCGAGGAAGGAGTTATAGATCATGAAAATAATATCAATTGATCCCGGTTACGAAAGACTAGGACTCTCAATTATAGAAAAGCAAAAAAATGAAAAAGAGATTCTGCTTTTTTCTGAATGTTTTAAAACATCAGCCAAACTTCCCCACCACGAACGTCTAGCACTAATTGGCGACCGGTTAAAAGAAGTAATTAAAAAGTGGAAACCAGAACAACTTGCAACAGAGAAACTTTTCTTCGCGGGAAACCAAAAAACCGCCCTCTTGGTAGCAGAGGCGCGAGGAGTTATTTTATACATCGGAAGCTCACTCGGGCTTGAGATTTTTGAGTACCGTCCAAACGAAATCAAAATTGCGATTACAGGCTACGGAAGTGCTGAGAAAAAACAGATTATGGATATGACTCGAAAACTCATTAAAATTGATTCAAAGACAAATAGTGATGATGAACTGGATGCGATAGCTATTGGGCTAACCCACTTTGCAACACACAGATAGTTGACAAATACTTAAAAAAGTATTTAATGCTACTAGGAGAACTCGCGATGAGCACGGTCAGCAAGGTCAGGATTGGTACTTTTCTGAACACAAGAGAACTCGAGGTGGACAATGAGAACAGAACCCTCTACCTCCTCGTGAGCATCTGCAAGGACTGCGACATCTGCAGGGACAGAATACTCTCTGTGGAACGCACGCTCTCTGCAACCCAAGTCGAATGGTCCATCATTGCGCACGACGACGGTCGCGCCTACGTTCGACTCCCATTCTCGACAGAAACCGATGGTGACGTACACAAATACCTGTCACTGCTCCTCCAACTCGAGATCGTTCCCGCCTAGCACGGCCGGGCAGGAAACTGCGCCGGCCGTTTCCTGTTATAAAATTAATTTAATTATTGAAACTATTACCAAAACAACCACATAGCCATACAACAGCACTCCTATAACTTTTGTTGTGGCATCTATGTTAAATATTTTTTTAAGATAGTGTTTTATAAAACCAGTTTCATAGTGGCTGCCAATAGAGTGTTTTCTTCTGTAGTAATTCTCCCAATCAGTAACCCAACAACTCCCCCTGTAAACTATCCAAGAAAACACGCTTAGGCCAATAAGTATGAATACGACTTTATACCAATAGCCAAATATGAAAAGTAATGGCAGGCTAACTATTCCAAGCAAGATTAAACCCAAATGAAATAAAGCTACTAAATCTGCCTTAAATTTATTTGTCATACTAAGATCTTAACATTTTCAGGAAAACATCATGTGGTATATCCACACTTCCACGTCCCCTCTCTTTCATTTTCTTCTTACCCTTTTTCTGTTTCTCTCTAAGTTTCATTTTACGTGTAATGTCCCCTCCGTACATATGCTGTGTCACGTCTTTACTAAAAGCAGACACTGTTCTACTCGATATTATTCTTCCCAGTGCCTTAGCTTGGATTTTCATAACAAACATTTGCCTTGGAAGTATTGCATGTAGCTTTTCTACAGCTTGTTCAGCCTCTTGCTCTACTATTCTTCTCGAAACAACTCTAGAAAAAGCAGGAAGGACTTCGTCTGCAACCAAAATATCCATACGCACCACATTGGCATCTCTCATGCCCTCTATCTCGTATGATATAGAAGCAAAACCACTTGATGCGCTTTTTAATTTATCGAAAAAGTTTCTCATGAGTTCTCTTAGGGGCATTTTTAGTGTAAGTCTTGTTCTGTCCTCTCCAAAGTTTTCAGAGTCACCTATTTCAGACTCATGTTCATAAAGCAGAGTCATAATATTGCTCAACATTTTTGCAGGAATAATTATCACGCACTTTACCCAAGGTTCGTGAATTTCAGATAGTAGTCCCTCATCAGGAAAATGTGCAGGAGAATAAATGGTTTCCATTTTTCCTGCTTTTGGACCAGACTTGAATACCACTTCATATGTAATAGTTGGCATTGTAACTACCAAGTCCAGAGTGAACTCTCTATGCAATCTTTCAGAAATAATTTCAAGGTGAAGCATGCCTAGAAAACCACACCTAAATCCACGCCCCAGTGTTCCAGACGATTCTTCTTCGTAAGTGTAAGAAGAGTCAGAAAGTTTAAGTTTTCCCAATGCCTGTTTTAGTGCAATAAAATCATCCTGACTTTCTGGATATATAGATGCCCAAACAACAGGACGAGGCAACATGTAGCC